>JAWODE010000632.1:0-8118 GCA_046483455.1 Candidatus Hydrogenedentota bacterium
CAGCTCGGCACTCTTTCCGGCCCCCGTCGGCACAGATGTCGAAGTACCTATACATGGTATGCACACTTGCGAAAACTTGACCGGTGTGGGACCGGCGCCCTCGCCGGTCACTATCACAAGGAGCGCGGACGTAACCGTCCGCAGTGGTCTTATGGACGGGCTGGAAAGCCCGTCCTCCGTTGCCGGAGGTCTACAGGTATGTCCAAGGGCTCATGGTACGCAGTCCCTTCCTTTCCAATCGCTGGAACACCAAAGCCGCATTTGCAAACGTGGCGTGTTTGGAGCTCCGTTAGGTTCGGCACAGCTCGGTCTCTTTCCGGAGCGCTGCAACCTTTTGTACGAGATATTCAGCAACCCCGAAAAGAGGTCGAATATGAATAGCCGCAGACGGCAGCGTGTGGACCGCATGTGGGGCGCAAGATATTGGCACGCAAGGCCTTGGCCTCTGAGAAAGAAAAAGTCCTTGCCAAAGAAAAGGATTGACGCTATGATAGCAAAAGGATCGGATTTCCATGATGAAATGCTAGGAAAGGCGCTAACCCGGAAGAACTCTGGGAAGTGATAGGTGTCTCGATAAGCAAACGGGAGTATTAAAAACACAACAAGGAGGAAAGAAATCATGCGTAAAAAAGGGTTTACATTGATCGAGCTGCTGGTCGTTATTGCAATCATCGGAATTCTTGCTGCGATATTGCTGCCGGCACTCGCACGGGCGCGCGAAGCCGCCCGCCGCGCAAGCTGCGCCAACAATCTGAAGCAGTTGGGCTTGTCCCTCAAAATGTATGCAAACGAGTCCAAAGGCGAAAAGTTTCCAACATTGCAGAAATGGGAGGATACTAATGACGATTTGCTGTGCGAACCCCGGAATGGATACGTCGAATTGATGATCGATGGACCGTCCATGTATCCGGAGTATCTGTCGGACATCAATGTACTCGCGTGTCCGTCGGATTCGGATGATGACTTGGATACGTTTCTGACCAATGACCGGCCCAATCCCTGCAAGTTCCGCGCGACCTCGTACAACTATACGGCGTGGGCTATCGATGCGCGTGACATGTTGAATGACATCAATCGTGAGAACGCGGAAGATTTTGATGTGGCGACGGATCTGAATGGCGACTTTATGGCCGCAATGTTGGCTCTTGAGGCTTCTATCAACAATCCTGCCGAATGGGACGGCTCGCAGGCGGGGGCCACGGCTGTTTTCGATTCGGATTTGTCAGAAGGTACTGTCACAGCTTACCGGCTACGGGAGGGCATCGAGCGTTTTTACATTACCGATATCAACAATCCCGCCGCCAGCGCCATGGCGCAGAGTGAAATTTGGGTCATGTACGATGACATTAACGCCGACAATCCGGATTTCATGAATCACGTGCCCGGTGGCTGCAACGTGCTGTATATGGATGGCCATGTCGAATTCATCCGCTACCCGGGCGACACGCCTGTATCACGTGCGTGGGCGTCGGTTCTTGGATATATGACCTGACTAGGGTTTCACGCCTGAGCACTGACAAAACAGAGAACACCGGCGGCGCTTCGTTTCGAGGCGCCGCCGGGTTTTTTTTCGTTTCTTGGCTGTTGTACCCGGGCTTACTTATTCAGTTCCTTCACTTTGTTCTCGATGAGCGCCTTGATTTTTTTGAGCCGCGTGGGCGATTCGGCTTCGCAGCGCATCACGAGGGCCGGCGAAGTGTTCGACGCCCGGAGCAGCCCCCAGCCATCTTCGAACTCGACCCGCGCCCCGTCAATGGTGTTGACTTCGAGGCCGAGTTCGTCCTTGAAATACTTGGTCGCTTTCTTGACGATCTCGAATTTCTTCGATTCTTCGGTGTCGATGCGCATTTCAGGGGTGACGTAGGTTTTGGGCACATCTCCCAGCAACTCACTGAGCGGTTTGCGGGTTGCGCCCAGTATCTCGAGGAGCCGCGCACCGGCGTATACGGCATCGTCGAACCCGTACCAGCGGTGCTGGAAAAACATATGGCCGCTCATTTCGCCGGCCAGTTCGGCCCCGAACTTTTTCATCGCGGCCTTGATGAGCGAGTGGCCGGTTTTCCACATGATCGCCTCGCCGCCGTGGGCCTCGATGTCCGCGTACAACGTGCGCGACCCTTTGACCTCCGAGATAATCGTGGCCCCGGGTTTTGCCTTCAAGAGGTGCCGCGCAAACAGGATGAGCAGCTTATCGCCGTAGATAACCTGGCCTTTATCGTCCACGACGCCGATGCGATCGCCGTCGCCGTCGAACCCGATGCCGACATCTGCTTTCGTACGTTTGACCGTAGAAATGAGTTTTTTGAGGTTTTCCGGCACCGTCGGGTCGGGATGATGATTCGGGAACCGTCCGTCGACGTCGCAATACAGCGGAATCACTTCGCATCCGAGTTTTTCGTACAACGGGACGGCCACGGGACCACTGGCCCCGTTTCCGGCATCCAGCACGACCTTCAGTTTCCGTTTTACCTTAATGCTTCGCGATACCCGCCCCAGATATTTCGGCAACAGGTCCATGCGGGTGATCGTGACCGGCCTGCGCGCCTTCGGGAAGGTGTCGCTTTGGGCCACCTTGAAGAGCTTTTGAATCTCTTTGCCATGAATGGTCGATTTCCCAACGGCGACCTTCATGCCGTTGTATTCTTTCGGATTGTGGCTGGCGGTAATCATCACGCCGCCATCCACCGGCAGCGTAAACAGCGCAAAGTAACACAGGGGCGTGGGAGCCTGGCCAATATCAATCACGTTTACCCCCGCTCCCGTAATGCCGTCCATGACGGCGTGGGCAAAGGAACGCGAAGTCAGACGCCCGTCATGAGCCACGACCAGACAGTTGTTCTCGCGTTTTCCGCGCATATATTTCACGATGGCCTGGCCGAGCCGCTCGTAAATTTCCTCGGTCAAATCCGTGCCGGCGATGCCGCGGATATCATATTCGCGAAAGATTTGCGGGTTCAGTTTCATAATGGTGTAACCTCTCCAATATTTGTTTCTTCATCGATAAAAGGGTATCAAGCCCGCGTGCGCCAAGCAACAAGCCCCTCAACCTGAGGATATAGCCGACCAAAGGGGAAATCCGCGAATCACGGAGGCGGGAACAATACTTGGCCCCCAACAGAGGAACAATCTGCATTTATCGAGAAAAACTAGTGAGCATTTAGCTCTGCGCCGCACAGGGCGTATTGCACACCGGATGTCCGGCACAACGCCGGACGTTTTAGAGTGTTGTCCGGAGTAGCGCCTGACCTTGTGTCAGGCGTTCACCTCCGGCTCCAGTCACTATAAAATCAAATCTGGGTCCACATAGGTCCAGGGCCATTGAGCCCAATCTTCAATCATCTCAGCACGCACAGGGTTATTGACCATATATCGAGCAATCTTGGCAGGGTCCTCCCAATTCCGCACAACATGGTCATAGAATCGGGCCTGCCAACGAACTCTTCCTATACCCCGCACGCGCAGCAGCGAGCGCCCTTTTACTTCACGTACAACGTCGCCCAAGGAATATATGCCGATGGATTCATGTCTCTCGGTCTGGGGTTCTTTATGCGGTTCCCGGCCGGAGGCCGTATTTGATTTTTTCTTCTCCGGTGTAACGCCTGGTTCCGCGGCCCGCGGGATGCGGGGCGTCTTGGCTTCGATTCCGTCCGGCACAAGGCCGGACGCTACATTTTTGTCTTGACCCCACAGTTCCAACAGCGCATGAAGATGATCGGGCATAATGCATAAGGCCCACAATCGATATCCACGCGCGGCAGTGACTTCGTGCCATGTATCCATGACCAGTCGCGCCACCTCCGAGTGGGCAAGGTCTCTCTGCCGCTTGTCACAACAGACAGTAACAGAGTATATGGTTCCAGGCACCGAATACGTTGCCTGATCCAGCCGCACCGAACGACCCTGCCCATAGGTGCGGTACGTCTCGGGATGTCTTCGGTCGATCATACAAGACTTTCCTTTATCGGTTATCCAATGTGTCGCCTAATCCTGCGCAACGCGAAGCCGGACTGCAATTAGAATATCTATCATCGGGGATTTCCGAAACTTATAGAATATCCTCCGATAGTCTCGCCTGGTGGGTGCCTAAGGATTAAATGTATCATCGACGCATGACACACGCTTCATCTTGATTCCTGATATGACCCGGCGATTGGAGGCCCCGGCCCCATTCTATCGTCCGCTTACTCCCGCACATGGTTTGAAATGACCGGAATGCTCCTCATTTCTGGCGTTGACGCGTAGACAGCAACACGACGTCGCGCAACTCCTCGGGCCCATGCGCGGCCTTCCACCGTTCCTCAAATCCCGGCTCTTGAACGACGTGGGCGATTTGCATCAGGCCTTTGAGATGGTGGTCGCGCTGGTCCATCGAACCCACAAGCACGAACACGATCTGCGCCGGCGTGCTGGCTTCCGGAAAATGCACGCCCTTCTGGTGCCGCGCCAAAAGCAGGCCAAAGACCTTGTCCCCCTTCACGATAACGTGGGGGATCGCAATACCCGGGTGCACCACCGTGCTGGCCAGTTTTTCGCGTTCCAGCAGCTTGTCGTACAGCTCATCCTCGGGCAAATCGAGTTGTTCGGATAGGGCGGCCGCATAATGCCGGAATGCTTCCTTTGCCGTCATCGGTTCCTCGAAATCGAGCACCGGACATTCCTTTACCAAACGGTCAAACCAGTCCGTTTTGACCTCGTCGCGTTCAAGCGCAATCTGCCGCAATTCGTCCTCGAGGTTGCTGCGCAAAAACTCCTGCGAGATGATCGAACGCGTCAGGTACATAAATGCGGACTCGTGTTTGGTGCGCGCGTGGACATAGACGAAATACCAGACCGTCGCTAGCAAGGCTAACCCACCTGTGAGCGCCAACGGCACCGTGCCCATCTCGAAGATGAGGAACCCATACACCGCAATCGCGAATAAGGGCAGCCAGGGGTAGAGTGGCACCTTGAAAATCGGACGGTAGTTTTGAATCGGACTCGAGCGCATCACAATGACCGACACATTCTGCATCGTAAACATGATTAACATGATGGTCGACGCCGTTTTCACCAAATCTTCGACCGAAAGGAATGTTATCACCGAGATAATGAGGCCGGAAGTCAATAGAATAGCGACATGCGGCGTACCGAACCGGGTGCTGACCCGCCCAAGGTTCTCGGGCAACACTCCGTCGCGGCTCATGGCCATGGGCGAGCGCGCCGCCGACAGGATGCCCGCGTTGGCCGTGGTAATGAAGGCAAATAAGGCCGCGAGATCGATCAAAACGACCCCGATCGAACCCATGGCGGCGTTTGCGCCCAGCGAGATCGGTACCAGCGACCCCGCAAGCTCGTCCGCATTCACAACACCGACCGTTGCCCATACCACGAGGAGATATAAGCCGTTTACGATTGCGAACGCCAGAAACATCCCGCGCGGAAGATTTACCTTCGAATCGCGCACTTCCTCCGCGATGTCCACGACCTTGGTCAGCCCGCCAAACGAAATATAGACCATACCCGCGACCGCAAAGACTTCCCGCCAGCCTGCGCCTTCCGCAAAAAACGGGATCAACCGGGTGCCCTCGACCGCCTGCCCGGTCCGGAAAACATAAAACGCCAAAATTCCGAGCAGTACGAATACAAAGCCGCTTTGCACCCGGCCGGACGACTTCACGCTCAGTAAATTCAGTGCCGTGAAGACAGCACACCCGCCAACAGCGCCTGCCCGCACCGCGGCATCTCCCCAGTCCGAGAAAAAATATCCGAAAATCGAGCCAATGCCTACCAGTGCAAACGCGGTCTTAAACGTGATGGCGAGCCAGTTGCCCAGTCCCGCGAACGTGCCTACCAAAGGCCCGAGACTTCGCATGATAAAGAAATAGCTCCCACCGGAGCGGGGCATGGCCGTCGCCAATTCCGCCGTGGCAAACAAACTAGGGATCATCAGCAAGCCGGCGATGGCATACGCCAGGATGACGGCGGGGCCCGCGATGGCGAAGGCAATGCCGGGCAAAACAAACAAGCCCGAGCTGATCATCGCTCCAGCCGCCACGCTGAATACGCTGATGACTCCCAAATTCTTCTTAAGAGGTTCCTGAAGTTCTGCCATAGTCCCGTACCTCTTTACTTTGGCAATGCGTCGTTTCTTTTCGCCGCTTAAGATAACATAAAGGACACGGAACAATGGTCAGGCAATTCCCCAATCGCTCCCATTAACTTGAAGTAAGGCGATATACGGCCTTTGGCGTCAAAGTGTCGCCACCGGCAAGGCCAACACGTCCGGCACAAGGCCAGACGCCGCATTCGCGATCGATTTTTCCGGTTTAGCTCTGAGGTCACCGAGAGAGGAACGCCGGATGGAGATGGTTCTCCTCTACCCCAGTGTCCGCGGGAACAAGAGGGGAGATTCCGGGCACTAGCTCGACACGTATGCGTCGATGGCGTCGCGGAGGGTTTTCAATATCCACGCCCGGCGTTTGTCGTCGGATTCGAGAAGGGTCATGCGAAAACCGTCGTGACTGCTCTGGAAACCTGAAAGCGGCACGACCACGATGCCCGTCGCTCCCATGAGATAGTATACGAACCGCCGGTCGGGCGAAACGCCTTTGACCATCTCTTCGATGCGCCGGCGTACGGCCTCGTGTTCTATCGGCAAGGTCTGGTCGTCTCTCAGGACGCCCGGCTTAAACATGACCGTAAAATAGAAAGCCCCGCCCGGTTTGATGACGATTACCGCGTCGCAATCCTCGAAGGCCGCCACGGCCTCATCGGCGCGCTTGTCAAACATGCCGGCGCGGCGGGCCAGGTGCTCGCGGTAGCGCGGGTCGCCTATGATGCGTGGGATGGACATCTGCGGAAGCGTGGTCGAGCACACCTCGAGTCGTTTCGCCGCAATGAGGCTGTCGACATACTGTGCAAAATTCTCGTCGCGGTGTTTGTTCAGCACTTCGAGCCACCCGCAACGCGACCCCGGCCACGGGTACTCTTTGCTGATGCCGCGCATGGCGAGGGCGGGTACATCGCCGATCCATTCGCTCATATGCAGCCGTGGATTGCCGTTGTAGACGATATGAACGTATATCTCGTCAGCAATCATGAACAGGCGGTGTTCACGGGCAATCTCGGCAATTTGTTCCAGAATTTCCCGCGGGTACACTGCCCCCGTCGGGTTGTCCGGCGAAAGTAGAAGAATTCCGGCAATCGAGTCGTTATATTTCACCTTGTTCCGGATGTCGTCCACATCCGGCAGCCAGCCGTTGTACGGGTCGAGTTCATAGGTCACGTGGCTGTAGCCCGAGTGTGCCGCTTCGGCCGACGAGTGCGTGCTGTAGGCCGGCGAGGGACCAAGGACACGCGCCTCGCGCCGCAAAAAACCATACACCTTCGCTACCGCGTCGCCCAGACCGTTGAAAAAGATGATATCGTTGGTGCTTACCTGCACGCCCCCGGGGCGTTCATTGACCAACTCCGCGAGAAAGCGCCGCGTTTCCGGCACGCCGGCGGTGTCGCAGTAACCCCAGGATTTCGGGTCATCCACGAGTTCTTTGATGACCGCGTTCATCCAATCCGGCACCCGTTCACCTTTTTCGATAGGATCGCCGATGTTTTCCCAGACAATGGGCTGTCCGAGATCGCGAATCTCGTGTGCCACCCCTACGATTTCGCGGATGGCATAACTCAGATTGGTTGCACCCTCATGAACAATGTTGCGTCGCACGAATCAAATACTCCACGGAATCCGCCATCCCCCGGTCGACCGGTATGTGAGGCCGATATCCCGAATTGCTGATATCTGTATCCTCTCGGACAGGTAAAACGTTCCTTTTTCTTCGCACTATGGCCAGAAAAAACAGTCCCTAATGATACGATTCCGCCCCTGACGATGCAAGGAAGTCCCGAGCTGAAATCGCCGGATAACTCGACGGAACATCCCCGATGCCGGTGCCGTTGGAAACGGTACTGCACGGAGGTCTACGGTTGCACGCATCTCTGGAGCGCCAACGGCGCGAAATAAGAAAACGTTCGCGGTAGGAATGGCCCTTGCGGGCCACCCCCCGCACAAATCCCGGCGAGCGGAATTACCGCACCGGGCTCCTGCCTCGGGTCATGACGTTTCAGCTACTGCTGCACGTATCC
>JAWODE010000675.1:0-3242 GCA_046483455.1 Candidatus Hydrogenedentota bacterium
GCTTTACACAGGACAAGTAGACAGGAAAATCCGTGACGCACTAGGGCGTGGAAGAACAGCAGACCTGTTCATCAAAGTAGGTATGGGAGGTATGAAAGCTGACTACGACAAAGAAAACGCAAGTCTAGGTGAAATGTTTGGAAAGATAGGGATTGAATACGGGTTCGACAAACTTCCGAAGGTCAACCACAAATACAAGAGAAGAAACGGTACAATAAAACTGGAGAACATTTTACTTGAGAAACAGTTTGAAGGATCGACTGAGGAAATCCAAGAACAGTTAAAGTCAATAGGAATTACCCGTTCAAAACAAGTGCTTTCAAGCAACATAACAAGGTCAAAGTAGATTGCATAACCGCAATGGCTTCGGGCGATACCTTTCTTACGGGTCGTTTCGCCTGCTGCCTGGCCAGTTCAAAGAAATGCTGCACCAACTCGGGAATGTCTTCCGCACGTTCGCGAACCGGCGGCAGGGTAATCTCGAAACCATTGAGGCGATGGAACAAATCTTCGCGAAACGCGTTTTGCCGCACCCGCGCGCGCAGATCGCGATTCGTGGCGGACACCACGCGCACGTCCACGCGGGAATCTTGGTCCGCACCGGGCCGACGGTACGTTCCATATTCGATGGACCGCAGGATGCGCGCCTGATTGGTCAGGCTGAGGTCGCCCACCTCATCAAGGAAAATGGTGCCGCCATGCGCTTCGGCCAGAAAACCGGGCGAGGAACGCTCCGCCCCGGTAAACGCTCCCCGCTCGTGGCCAAACATGAAACTCTCGAACAATTCATGGGGAATAGCGGCACAATTAACTATAACGAAAGGGCCACGTTTCCGGGACGATTGCTCGTGGATAAGCCGCGCAGCCAATTCTTTGCCGGTACCCGTCTCGCCGGTAATGAGCACGCTCAACTCGGACTTCGCGGCGAGGCCGATACGCTTGCGCACCTCGCGCATGACGGTGCTGTTTCCCACAAGCGTGAGGCTTTCGCCTGCCCGCGCACGCAGATATTCATTATCGCGGCGCAGTTGTTCCATATCTTCGACGGCCCAGAAAATGGGGCCTAGCGACTGACCCAATAGGACCAGAAGGCGGAGGTCGTCTTCTACAAAGACGCCATCAGGGGCGCTGGATACGAGCACCAACGCCCCGAGTATTTTCTCGCCGGCAATCACCGGCGTAACCATTGTGAACGACATTACCGTTTCTTCGCCGTCTTTCTGGTGGCTCACACTCAAAAAGCCGCGTTTTTCGCGGAGCGCGGTTTGAACGCTTTCCCTCGGCAGGGCTGTTTCACCAGCAAGCTCTTCGTCCATCACAAAAATTTCCCGCTCGTCGTTTGCGGAAAGAATCCATAAGGCACGAGGATGAAACCGCTCGTTCAGGGCCCGTTTGAGCAAGGTAGTGAATTCTTCGCGCGTATTGCAGCGCGCCAGCCTGGTTATGATCTGTTGAAGGGCCAACAGGTCCTGAATGGTGCGGGGGCCCTCTTGTCTCGCATCCACACGCCCATCCTCCCCCAGAAAAAGAGGGTTGCGCAGATCAAAAGACTGCGTATCTCTGGGGGTCCTGTCTGGTGTTTTACCGTCCATGCCGGCGATAGACTCCACCAGGAGAAACCGCTCGCTGCCGATAGTGATTTCATCGCCCACTTCAAGGACGCCCGAGCGGGTTGGAAGGCCGTTCACAAGAAGCGGGTTGCGGCAAGCCAAGTCTTCCAGGCGCACTTGTGCATCGGCAACAACGAACCGGCAGTGCTTTCTGGACACGATGGGGTCCTTGAGCGCAATGTCATTGTCTATGTCGCGTCCGAGAGTAAGCCCCCTCTCGTCCAGTCTCCAACAGGTCCCTTTTGTTTCGCCCCCAATTGAAACTAATTGCATGCCTTGCCGTGCTCCCAAAAAGTCCTTTACTCGATGCCTCACGCACGCCGCGGAGCCACGCACACCCCGGACGTCTCCTCTAATGCGGACCACTCCTTCCAGCGTTTATGATATCATAGCGAATAAGAGCAAAATGTGGAAAATCGGCAATTCGAACAGCTTTGCCAAGCAAGAACCACTATTAAAAGCCGAAATTTTTGAGAATCTTGTCGCGCCAAGTGGCGCCTTTTGATATAATGTCACCCTGGAGTTGTCAGCACTTATATCCAACACCATGCAAGAGGAATGAATAATCTATGAACACACTCGAATCTGGTACCCAGTTCGGGAAGTACCGGATTGAGAAAATGATTGGGCAAGGGGGGATGGGGGTTGTGTATGTCGCCGAAGACACCACCCTCGGACGACGCGTCGCCCTGAAAGTATTGAGTCCGGACCTCGTATCCAGAAGGGCCTTTGAAGAACGGTTCCGTCGCGAGGCGCGCATTATCGCGCGCTTGAATCACCCCAATATTGTCCAAATCCATTCCCTCGAGACCATCGACGAAAAGCTTGTCATCGACATGACCTATGTGGAAGGCGGTTCCCTTGCCGACGCGGAGGGGGCGCGGCGCGTTACTATCGGGCACACCCTGCAGTCTGTAGCCGATGCACTCACCGGCCTGGCAAGCTGCCACCAGATCGGGGTTATCCATCGGGACGTCAAACCGAGCAATATTCTTCTCAGCCACCACGGCATGGCTCTTCTCTCAGACTTCGGGCTTTCAAAATGCCTGGCCGTGCAACATGAAAGCGCCATGAGCAGCATGGCGTCGTCATGTCTTTTCCTGGGTACGCCGCGGTATGCCCCTCCTGAATCGTGGGAAGGAAAAGACCCCACACCGGCATGGGATATCTATTCGATAGGAGCGGTTATTTACGAATCTATCGCGGGGCGCGCGCCGCACGAAGCGAACTCGCCCCTCGAACTCATTCGAAGCTTTTACGAGAACCCGGTGCCTCCGCTTTCGCGTGTGGATAGCGATATCTCCGGGGTCCTGAGCGAAACCGTCGAGGCCATGTTAGCCTGCAACCCGCAGGAGAGACCGCCAGACGCTGCCGCCGCACTGGAAAGACTAACCAAAGCTCCGGAATTCAAAAACAAGGATTCACGAAAAGGGTCCACAATTGTCCAACTGAAATGGCGGCCAAAGAGAATTTCGAGGCGCCCCAGCATCTTGAAAAAGGCCGTTCTACCGGCTGTTTTCGCGCTCCTCGTCCTTCTTGGGGTAGGGGCGAGTTTGCTACCTTTGAGCAATTGGTTCTCAGGGGCGAGTCCCCAACCGCGTGCTGCGTCAAACCATTACGTGTTTAACGCAA
>JAWODE010000710.1:0-22940 GCA_046483455.1 Candidatus Hydrogenedentota bacterium
TCTTGATTTTGGGTAAACTCATTAGGGTCAAAAGAAGGATAAGAAACTAAAGCTAAAACTTGCCCATTATCAGGGTCTAAAACAATTACCGCCCCTTTGCCTTTCTTTGACAAAGCGGTATAGGCTGATTCCTGCCATTCTCTCTGATAAAAAAGAAGAAACTAAAGAGGAACAAGAATCCGGAAAAGTGACTCATAAAAAAATTAAGGTTGATTTCTGGAGAACAAGCAGGAAGAATTAAAAAGCCACCGGCGGAGACAGGATTTAATGCAGGCTTCGGAAATTCAACAGAGTTTGATAAAAACTGATTTCCCCGCTTTTCCCGACAGGGATGATGTTGATTTATACGCCCTTTACAAACCGGCCCGGGTGGTTAGCGGCGATTTATTCGATTACTTTTTCACGGATGACGAAAATCTGGTTTTCACCATAGGCGATGTTTCAGGGAAAGGTGTTCCGGCAGCTATTTTTATGAGTATTGCCCAAACCATTATCAGAAACAATGCATCGTTTAAAAAGGCCAAAAACATTGTAAGTAAATCCAATCATGATTTGTGCACCAATAAGCAACCAGCGCGCCCGGGAACAGGCCGGAAAGTACTGTGTTTCCAATCATTTGCCACCCCTGTGTTGAGCGATCAGTCTGGGGCGGGAGAATAGGGAGGCTGAATTTGGCCTCGGACCGTCCGGAAGCTTTCCGCCGGCACGACGCGGCCGTACTCGAACAGGTCGCGCCCCACGTGGCTGTGGCGATCCGCAACGCCAACTTGCTCGAAAATCTCCAAGCTTCTCTTGAAGACGTCACCCTTGCCCGCGAGAAGTTGCACGCCGCCAACGAGGAACTCAAGTCGCTTGACGAGATGAAAACCAATTTGCTGTCAAATGTTTCCCATGAACTGCGCACGCCACTGGTTGCCGTCATGGGATATACCGACATGATATACAACGAAAAAGCCGGGCCAATTACCGAAACCCAGAAAGAATATCTCGCGATAAGCCTGCGGAATATCGAAAAACTCGTTACCCTTATCGAGAATCTTCTCGATTTCTCCCGTCTCCATCGCGGCACCGAGCCGATCGTTTTCGAGACGTTCGATTTGGTGGAATGCGCGAACATCAGCATTCAGACTATGAAGCCCGTCGCCGATTCGCGCTCGGTTGAACTGGTTCTGAATGCGCCCGATGAACCCTTGCTTGTGGAAGGCGATAAAGGGAAACTCGGCCAAGTCTTCAACAATTTACTCTCGAATGGGGTAAAGTTCAATCACAAAGGCGGAAGCGTGACCGTAACGCTCCGGCCGGGGACCGAGAATGTGGAAGTAAGCGTAAGTGACACGGGAATTGGGATTCCCCCGGAAGCGATGGACAAAGTCTTTACCCGCTTTTATCAGTTTGATGGTTCCTCGACACGCAAATACGGCGGCACGGGGATCGGACTGTCAATCGCACAGGACATTGCGCGTCTCCATGGCGGTCGCATTACGGTATCCAGCGAAGTGGACAAAGGGACGACATTCCGCTTCAGCCTTCCCTTGAAAAAGCCTGTCGGCAAAGAGGTAATGCCGTCGCCAGTAGGAGACACTGCACCTCCCGGGGTCACTGAGATTCTCGTGGAACTCATCACCCGAGATACAAATCTCGGCAATCAAATCCGTGCGCTGCTCACCTCGGAAGGCGTGAACATTATTCAGGCTCAAGATGCCCAACAGGCCATCTCCCTGGCTCATCGCCACAGTCCCGGCTGTGTGGTAGTCGATGTTAATGCGCATGGCGACGGCGCACAAATGCTCGAAACGCTCTTTAACGACCAAATGGTGGGAACGCTTCCTATTGTGATGGTGACCAATGATGACAACCTGTTTGAAAACTACCGTTCCCTCGTAGCCGCACGGTTGAGGCGCGAATTCCGAAAAAGCACGCTGCTTAGCAGCATCCACAATGCGGTAAGCCAGCCTCCGGCGGCTACGGCAGACTTGGGGAGCAAGATTCTGTGCGTTGACGACGACGTTGATATTCTGATTTTCATGCGTCGCTGCCTCGAAGGTGAGGGATATGAGATTGACGATTGCGAATCTGGCGAAGAAGCCTTGAAACGCCTCCGTTCAAGGGACTATTCTCTCGTACTTCTGGATATCGCCATGCCGGGGATGGACGGATGGGAGACATGCCGCCGGATTAAAACCGACCCGTCCCTCGCAGGCATCAAGGTCTACATGATCACCGCGAAACCTATGGACGCGAAGAATCCGCTCATTAGCAGTTCTGGTTGCGACGGTTTCATTCAAAAACCGTTTCATGCGGAAGATATCGTGGAGATCGTATCCGGACTCGTAGGGCGGCCGCACACTGCAAAAAAGGTTTAGTCCGTGAAAGAGAGTCCCCGCCTCGAGGCACTGGCGCCGCACAAGCCCTTTCATGCTTTTCTGGCTTTTAACCGTCCCTATGCCAAAGATTATATTCTGGGAGCGGCGGTCGGGCTCTTTTTCATCTCTATTGACTTGTGCATGCCGCTGGTGGTGCGTGCCGTTGTACAACGGTTCGAGTCGCAGAACATCACCTACCGCTTTTTGCTGCTTTCCTTTGCCCTCCTTCTTCTCATCCCCGCGCTTTCCGGCATCGCCCGTTATTTCCAGCGAGTACTAATCATCAATGCTTCACGCAAATTCGAATACGACCTTCGCAATACGTACTACAGGAAGATTCAGCGACTTTCGCAGAACTTTTTCCACAGTGTGCGAACAGGCGACCTCATGGCACGCGCCACGAATGATTTGAACTATGTGCGCATGTTTGTTGGACCGGGCATAATGAATACCATCAATATGATACGCGTACCGTTCACCCTGGGGGCCATGATCTACTTAAGTGCCAAGCTCACGGGGATTGCCTTGATTCCCCTACCGTTTATCTCCCTGCTGGTGTACCTCTTCGTCTCGTATATGCATCGCCAGTCCAAACGCGTCCAGGAGCAATTCTCGACGGTCACCGCACGCGCCCAAGAGAATCTCGCGGGGGCGCGTGTTGTCAAAGCCTACGGTATCGGAGACCGGGAAGTGCGCGATTTTCGGGACGAGTCCGAGAAGTACATGCGTGAAAGCCTCAAACTCAGTATTGTCATGGCGCTGGCGTGGCCCATGATTGGCTCAACGGTCGGCATGGCGAGCCTTATCATCATTTGGAGCGGCGGCAACATGGTCATCGCGGAAAGTCTGAGCCTGGCCGACCTTTCAGCATTTATCGTCTATCTAATGATGCTTAGCTGGCCTCTTGTCGAATTCGGGTGGGTTTTGACCGTGTATCAGCGCGGCTCGGTTAGCATGACGCGCATCCTCGAGATATTGACGCGCGAAGCTGCGATATACGACGGCGAACAAACCGACCATACGATCGAATCAATTCGGGGAGCAATATCCTTTCGAGACGTCGTTTTCGCATATAACGGGCAACCGGTCCTGAAAAACCTGTCACTTGAATTTCCAGCAGGACAGACCATAGCGATCGTGGGGCCTACCGGATCGGGAAAATCGACGGTGCTGAGTCTGATCGCGCGCGAATACGAACCGCAACAGGGACGAATAGCCGTGGATGGCCGGGATATCCGGAAATTACCGTTGGCGCTGCTTCGAAAAAACATCGGTTGCGTGCCGCAGGACACCTTCTTATTCTCGGATTCCGTCAAGGCCAATCTGACCCTGGGCAACCCCGAGGCCACTCGGGAAGACATGGACTGGGCATGCGAGATCGCGCAGTTTTCCGAAGCACTGGCGGAGATGCCCGAAGGATACGAGACCTTGCTGGGCGAGCGCGGCGTCAACCTCTCGGGTGGGCAAAAACAACGCCTGACCATTGCCCGCGCATTGATATGCAAACCACGAATCCTCATTCTCGACGACGCATTGTCCAGCGTGGATACACATACCGAGGAGGAAATTCTGCGACGTTTGAGAGACGTCATGCGCGACCGTACAAGCGTTATCGTGTCCCATCGCATTTCAACGGTCAGCCATGCCGACCGGATTCTCGTTCTTGACGACGGGCAAATTGTGCAGGAAGGAACCCATGAAGACCTTGTCGGCCGCGAAGGGCTTTATGCCGCTATGTACCGCCGGCAATTGCTTGAAGAAGAAATTGAAGAAGCATGAGTGAAGGCTACCATATAGACGATGAACTCCAGCAACGGTCCTATGATCGCCACCTGATGCGGCGCCTTCTAGGCTACCTTCGCGAATACCGCGTGGCCATGGTCTCAGCGGTGCTGCTCTTGTTGACCGCATCGTTTCTGATCACTCTAGTGCCTTACCTAAACAAGGTCACCATAGACAATTACATTGGGAATCCGGAACGTCTTGAGCTCCAGCGCCAACTACCAGAAGACGAAGTGACTCCCGAGCTTCAACAACTCATAGAACACGACCGCCGGAATTTGAAAATGATGATGCTGATTATCGCGGGCCTGATGTTGGTCGAAACCATTGCCCGGTACCTGCAGAATCTGATCGTAGCCTATGTCGGACAGAAAACCATGCTGACGATGCGCCTGCAAATCTTCGACCATCTGCAGCGTATGTCGCTGAAGTTTCTTGACCGCAACCCTATCGGGCGGTTAATGACTCGCGTGACGAACGACGTGGAGAAAATCCAGCAGACCATCGTCGGAGGGATGGTCCAGGTGGTTAGCGAGCTCCTGACGGTGTTCGTGATCCTGGGATTCATGTTCTGGGTAAACTGGCAGCTTGCCTTGATCATCATGACCACCGTGCCGTTCGTTTTCCTGGCGGGCTTCATCTTCCGCAAGTATGCCCGGCATTCCTACATCGAAATCCGCAGAAAGCTCGCGCGGATGAACGCGTATGCTCAAGAAATGGTGAGCGGCATGCGCATTGTACAACTGTTTGCCGCGGAGGATGCTACGTACGACGAGTACCGCAAGCGCAACGCCGACCACCGAAATGAGTGGTTTCGCCAAGTGCGCAATTACGCCATCTATTTTCCCGTCGTCGACTTTCTAAGCATGCTGACCATCGGCTTGATTGTGTTGTACATTGGCGACCGGTTTCTGCGTTTTGGAGATACGGTTGGTGCGTCCGTCGGGACCCTATTTGCTTATGTGCAATGGTCGGAACGCTTTTACGCCCCGATTCGGACCATAGCGGACCGCTATAATCTCCTCCTCGAAGCCATGGCCTCCTCTGAACGTATTTTTGGACTCCTTGACACAAAAGAAGAAATCGGAAACGCGCCAAAAGCCCTTGTGCCGGAACACCTCGAGGGTCGGGTGGAGTTCAAGGACGTCTGGTTTGCGTACGAGCCGGGGCAGTGGATTCTTAAGGGAGTAAATCTTTCGATTGAACCCGGCGAGCGCATCGCGATTGTAGGTCACACGGGAGCCGGCAAGACCACCATTATCAATCTGTTAAGCCGCTTTTACGATGTTCAGCGGGGCAGCATCTGCATCGACGGTGTCGATGTTCGAGCCTACGACAAAACCGCCCTTCGGCGGCATATCGGGACTGTATTGCAAGAGGTATTCCTTTTTTCGGGGTCCATCGAGCAGAACATACGCCTGAGCAACGACGCCCTCGATATGGGACGTGTGCGTGAATGCGCCGCATACGTCAACGCGGCGAAGTTTATTGAGAAAATGCCGGGCAAGTACAGCTATGATGTTGGGGAACGCGGCACGAATCTCTCAACGGGGCAGCGGCAGCTTCTAGCCTTCGCGCGGACTCTTGCCCATGACCCTCAAATCCTGGTGCTCGATGAAGCTACGTCGAGTGTGGATACCGAGACAGAAGCCCTTATCCAGGATGCGATCCGGAAACTCATGTCAGGACGGACCTCCATCGTTATCGCGCACAGGTTGTCGACCGTGCAAAACGCTGATCGCATTGTCGTTGTGCACCATGGGGAAATCCGGGAAGTCGGTACCCACCGCGAATTACTCCAGAAACAAGGACTGTACTACCGCCTGTATCAGCTCCAGTATAAGGACCAGTTGGGCGCGGCGTAATGGCAGGATGGGCTAAAAGAGCAGGCGAGTCCCAACTATCTTTCCGTTAAGGGTTTAGAGGCTACGGCAAAGACGGACAGCCCGAAGGGCAGGGAGGTCCACGGCAATAGGCACCGTTCGAGACGCAAGGCCCCTGCGCACACGAAATCCAGCGGGGTTCGTTGCGTATGACGGAAATCGGAACGTTCGCTTTGGTTTCGAGTGCATTTCCTCACGAGCCGTACGGCCGCAATTGCTGGAAAAAGCAGGGTGTTCCAATAGGTGATCCGCTCGACTTCCAGACCACTTGCATTCAGCATCTGCCGGATTTCCGCTGCCCGTGTGCGCCAGTCTTGCTCAACGGCGACATCGTGGGAGGAACGTAACCATTGATAGGCGGACAGGTTAAGGAAAAGATACCCGCCTGGTTTCAGTATTCGGGCCATCTCATCCAAGGCAGCTTGCTTGTCCTGTATCCATTTGTGTACGAGAACATCGAGAGAGACTGCCGCGTCGAAGGTGTCACTGGGATAGGGAAGACTACCTGCGGAGGCCAAGGCTATCTTTTTCAGCCCTCGCTCTCGACAAAAGGCAATAGCCTTGGACGACCGATCCAGCCCGAAACACCGGCCGTCGTTTTCCAACAGTACCATATTCGCGCCCGTGCCACATCCGACATCAAGAATAACAGGGTTTTCTTTCGAAACATATCTGTTCCAATGATGTTTCAAGACTCCGCGCAAGCCTTCGTACCACCAGTGCCAATCCTCGACGGCGCGCATGGTTACGTATTCTCGGGGTTTCACGGTCGAGTCCTCCGGAGCGCGTGGATTCGGTGCGTCATTATTGCGGTAACAAGAGCCTCGGTTCCTGAACTGCCCAGCAAATGCGAACGTCCTAAACCGGTTTTGGATTCCTCTTCAAGAGTAGGCAGCCAACGGCCGAGAATGCGCCGTCCATGTGATGAGCCAACGTCCATGCTCTCGCACGTTCCTGATTCAGCAACGGCGACCTGTACCGCAATGTCAACGGAGCATATCATGTGATGTCCTTTGTACTCTTGGGGTCACGGTAGAGAAGGACCTCTCGCAACCAGAGCTGCACCAACTGTTTGAGGACGCGCAGCAGACGCGGGAAATTGAAAAACTGCGATTTGCCGAAGCTGCGTTCATAATGGTGCACGGGCACTTCCACTATCCGGTGACCACCACGGTGGATTTTCTTCATGAGTTCCACGCAAATCGTTCCGCTCGTGCTGGTTAGGTCGAATGTTCCGAACATGCTGCGTCGCAAAAGCCGAAAATCGCAATCGGTGTCGCGAACAGGAAGACCGAAGGCAATTTTAACAATCCAGTGATAGGTGCGGCCTAGGATAATGCGGTGAAGGGGGTCGTGCCGTTGAATCTTGTATCCCTGCACCAAGTCCACATCGGGACCGGCCTTTTCGAGCAGGACCCCAAGCTCCCGAACGTCATATTGTGCGTCGCCGTCCGTGTAGAAAATCCATTCCTTCGTAGCTGCGCTGAATCCTGTACGGAGTGCGCTTCCATATCCCTTGTTTTGCGGATGTCGTATGATTTGGACCGTCGGGAATTGTTCCTCAATCTCGTCCAGAACGGCGAGCGTACGCTCACCACTGCCGTCGTCGACAATGGTCAAATCATAGTCGATCCCCAACCGTTCGGCTGTCTCGATGGTCAAGAGTGCCATACTTCCTATGGTACCCCAGTCGTTGTAACAGGGATAAAATATTGAAACAGACGGTTTTTCCATGCGTTTGTTATTGTTCTCCGGGTGTCAAGATGCCATAGCGACCGACACTACGGTTCCAGGGGCGACCTTCCAGTATTTGTTCCTGCGTATGCTGATCAATGATGATTGCGTCGAATTGCCGCATATCCTGGGGCAATTCTCTCATCATTTCAATCGGTCTATCGGTAAGAAAATCCAATGTTCTGGAAAGTGGCCAGTACGTGGTCACTATTCGGGCATTTTCGGGCAGTCCATCGACGAAACGAGCCACGGCGATGTCGTCTCTGGCCTCGGTGCTTGTGTACACCAGGCGAACCTGTTCCCACGTGCGTATAAAGGGGGGACCAACCCCTACGGCAACCAAAACAGCCGCGGCCAAGCGAATTACCCTCGGCGCACTCTTTCGCCTTATAGCGTACTGTCCGGCAGCCACAAGCAACGGGCCGGCAGTGGCGCCCGCGATGGCACAGGCATAAAACATGTACCGGGGATGCCGCCCCGTGGTGAAAAAGAGCCACCAGTACATAAAAAAGGGCACCAGCAGGACGAAGGTAAGCAAAACTGGGGCCACAGGACGCCGCAATCCCTTCGCAAAGACGTAAGAAAAGCCGAGTATAAAAAAAACTAATGTTACGGGCTGCTCGAGCAGCCATTTCGCGGTCGCAGACAGTGAATCAAAGCCAAAAAGCAGGTAATGCATGTGCATCGCGACGCTGTTGGTAGTGCTAATGGTATCCCCGGCGCCATACACCGTCTCGAGCACCACCCATCCACCCCAGACACCCAAAAAGGTCGCACTGGGAAAGAATAGAGATTGCCAGCGAAGCGTTTTGAAGTGAAAGCGGTCAAGTATAAGCACCGTCAATAGCGGAAAAATTGCTATAGCGAAAAACAGTTTCGACATGAGAGCCAAGGCAAATGCTATGCCTGCAAGGAGTCCCGCAAAATAGGTTTCTGGCTTTTCGAGGGACCGTTTCCATAACAACAGCGCCGCTACGGCATAAAACAGCGCGGGCACTTCGCCATAAAGACTTCGGGCGAGATACACCGAGCCGAACGCGCCCGTTAATAGCACTACGCCGGCACCCGCCGCGGTATCCCCAAACCTCGGTCGCAACAAAAAGAACACAACAACGCACAGCGCGAGAAAGAACAGGGCCATGACCACCCGCGCCGCTACCAGCGAAACGCCGAAGACCTTGAACGCCAATGCGATGGGCACAAGCACGGCGGGACCTACGGAAGCATAGCCGTCAAAAGGTACAAATCCGGTCTCGGGGCGCCCTGAGGCGTACTGACCGTAAACAGCAAGATTCCGGGCCATCGTAAGATGGAAGGTCTCGTCGGGCGCCGGCCAAGGATACGCATCGAGCCGGGGAAACACGAGAAACGATGCTACGGCCAATGGAATGAGAAGAGCAGCAAGATTCAAAGGGCGGCGCTCTTCGACTGCATTTTCCGGACGGGTCTGCACGAAGGACATCCGGCACCGTCGCAGTGCCCATGCCGAAACCGCCGCCGCGCCGCCAAAACACAAGACTTTCGCTGCGAGAACGGCCATGAAGCGTCTGTCTGCAGGGATTATCCCCACAAATGACGCCCCCAATACGCCCAAAGCCGCCAAGGCGGTGAAAAGAGTGCATGCAAAACATACCGCGCCTGTCGCGAGCTTTGCTATGTCGAAAACAGTGCCTCCCGCACAGGTCAAGGCCCCTTGTGCAGTCTGCTCGCCCTCTTTGGGGTATAAGTGTTCCTTCTCTGGATTCACCAGAACCCCTTTCCTCCGGTGTTAGGCCCCCAGCTTTGCGTGAGTATAACAACCGGGAGCAAAAGGGAGAAAACCGGCGTCAGCCGTGGAACGTTTTTGAATTATCGCATGTCGAAGAATGCCTATCCGGATAGGGCTGAGCGAGCGCAAAGAATATTCCCCGGTGTTGGTTAAACGTTGACTGCGGAAAGCGAACATGAATTTGAACTCCCGGAGGATGATCTCTATCATGACGCCACTCTTGGACTCCTTTTGCAACACGTTCTAAGCACGGCGGAGACTTAGGAAATTTCGGCAAGCGAAGGGAGCCCTTACTTTTATATGGGCGAAAGGGAGAACCGTATCTAAACCTAATGGAGAAGACCATGCTGGAATTCAAAAAAGGTGTAGACATCCTGTCGCATATCGGGGGGGTCGATAGCATCAAAGCGGCACACCGCGTATTTGAGGAAAGTTTGGACAGCGAAAACCTGGAAAAACTTTCCAATATCACCAACGAAGAAGCGCTGTTAAAAGTCGCCAATGCCATTGCCATGTGCCAGCCGGACCAGATCGTGGTTTTGACCGGGACGGAATCGGATAAGGAGTTTGTCCGAAAACACAGCATTAAGAAGGGGGAGGAGTCGCCCCTGGCCATACCCGGTCATACCATCCATTATGATCTTCCCCAGGACCAAGCGCGACTCATCAATCAGACCCTTTACATCGTGAATGAAGACGAGAAAATCTCCTCGCTTGCAAAAAGGGAATTGCGCAGTGAGTCGCACGCGTACATCAAAAAACACATGACCGGCATCATGAAGGGCAAGATCATGTTCGTCGGTTTCTATTCACGCGGACCGGTAGGGGCGAAAGCTTCGATTCCGGCGATCGAGATTTCCAGCTCGACCTACGTTCTTCACTCGGCGGAACTGTTGTACCGCAACTGTCTTACCGATTTTGATAAGGAAATCGAACGTCGAGGCGAGTTCTTCACGAACGTACACTCGGAAGGACCGAACCGTCCCGAAGATGTGCCCAATGCGCGGATTTACATGGACCGTTCCTGGCAAACGACCTATTCGATGTTCTGCACCTATGCCGGAAACACGCTGCTCATGAAAAAGGGCAACCACCGGTTTGCCTCGGACACGGCGATTTACAATAACAACGGCATGGAACTTTCTGAGCACATGTTTATCACCGGCATGACGGGACCCGAGGGCCGGAAAACCTATTTTGCCGGTGCAGCCCCGTCCGGCTGCGGGAAAACAACAACCGCCATGGTCGGCTCGGACTTCATCGGCGATGATCTCGCGCAGTTGTGGATCGACGATAACGGCACCGCTCGCGGTATAAACCCCGAGATTGGCATTTTCGGCATTCTCGAAGACGTGAACTATGCAGGCGATCCGCACTTGATGAAGTGTTTGCGCGAACCGGGAGCCGAAGTCATCTTCTCGAATGTATTGGTCGACGAAAACAAAAAGCCGCGCTGGATTGGCGACGGCGAGCCCGTTCCCGAGCGGGGCGTCAACTTTCAAGGCGAGTGGACACCGGATATGACGGATGTTCCCATGTCGCACCCCAACTCGCGCTGTACCTTACTCTCGGAATCCATTGGTAACCACAACAAAGAAGTCAATGCCGATCCGGCGGGGGTACTCGTCGAGGTCGTGACCTACTCGGGGCGCGATTCGGATACGATGCCCCCGATCTGGGTAGCCAAGACTATGAATGAAGGGGTCGTGATTGGCGCGTCTATCGTATCCAAGGCCACGGCAACGGAAATTGGCGCATCGGGCGTGCGCCGTCAGCCTTGGGCCAATGCCCCGTTCATCGCCGGGGGACTTGGCGACTATCTCGAAGCTCAATTCAGGTTTTTTAACAACCCCAAGCTAAAGCGCAGACCCATCATGGCTGGGCTTAATTACTTTCTGACCCACGAAGACCGTGGGGGCAAGGGCAAGGGCCTCCTCGGCGAGAAAAAGGACGTGCACGTGTGGCTGGGCTGGCTCGAGTTGTATACGCACGGGGATGTCCAGGCGCTCGAGACACCGATCGGCATGCTCCCAAAATACGAAGACCTCAAAAAGCTTTTCGCGGAAAAGATCGACAAAGAATATCCGGAAGAGCTTTATACGATGCAGTTCTCGTTGTATATCGACAACATTATCTCGCTGATCGACCTGCAGATGGAGGCGTGGAAGAAGGAAGATGTCAAGAGCCAGACCATTTTTGAGGTCTATGCGGCGCAGAAAGCCGCTCTTGAAGCCCTGAAGGCCGAGAAAGGTCCCATCGTGAAGCCACAGGACCTGTAGGATTCAACGAGAAGACGCCAAAACGCCCATGCCCGTTCAGCAACCGTGGACGGGCATTTTTTCGTTGCGTGTCCTTCGCCCAAGTCGCTTGGCATTCTTGTTCCTGCTTGGGGGAATTGCTATGTTTTTATTGGGGATTTGATAAAGAGGAGAGACTGTCCGTGTCTGACAAGGGATTGTTTCTACAAAATGTGATAGCGGTAATCTGGGATTTTGACCGTACCCTCTCGCCGCAATACATGCAAAAGCCTTTGTTCGAGGCGTATGACGTCGACGAAAACACCTTCTGGGACCAAGTAGGCAAACTGCCGGCGTTCTACAAGCGGGCGGGAATTCACGTGCAGCGCGACACCTGTTACTTGGGCCATATCTTGTCGTACGTACGGGCCGGTCGGTTTAAGGGTCTGAACAACGCAAAATTACGGGCGCTTGGGAAGAGCATCGAGTTTTTTCGGGGGCTGCCCCACTTCCTTGACCGTTTGAAGGCGATCGTAAAAGAATCGCAGTTTTCGGAAGGCGACCTGAGGCTGGAGCATTACGTGGTAAGCACGGGGCTGGCCGAGATCATCCGCGGCTCGGAAATCGCGGAAAAACTGGACGCGGTGTGGGCCTCGGAGTTCATTGAGAGCCCCGCCGAGCCCGATACCGACCTATCCGGCACGCCGAATCCGGGGGAGATATCCCAAATCGCGACCTTCCTCGACAATACGACCAAGACCCGGGCGCTATTCGAGATCAACAAAGGCGTCAACAAAGAACCAAGCATCACGGTGAACGACGCCTTCCCCGAAGAAGAACGCCGGGTACCGTTCAAAAATATGGTGTACGTCGCGGACGGCCCCAGCGATATCCCTTCGTTCTCTGTGGTGAAAAAACACGGGGGACTCGCTTTTGCCGTCTATAAACCGCGCTCGCGGCGGCATTACGAGCAGGCGCTCATGCTGCAAGAGACGAACCGTGTGGACATGATCGGTCCGGCGGATTACCGGGAGGGCTCGTCCACGGACATGTGGTTTCAATCTCAGGTGCGCAAAATCGCGACGCGCATGCTCGATGAACGCCGCCGGGCCCTCGAAAGCAAGGTGCGCAAAGAACCTGTCCATCTCGCGGAGATTCAACGCCAGAAAAAGGCAAAGGAAAAAGAAGCGGAAGAATAAAGGCGTGTTAGAAAGGCTCGCCCGGCCAGTCTGCCGGTTTGCCTTCGAAGAATTTGAAATGGCTGTGCGGGTCCTCGAGATAAGATTTCGCCTCCGCTAACTGCCCGAGACCACAATAACGAGCGTTGACCCCGGCCACGACCGAGCCACTGGCTAAAGCGGTTGCCGGATTATCCGAACGGACCATTCCTACGAGAAATCCCGCTGAGAAACTATCGCCGCATCCGGTCGTATCCACTGCCTCGACGGGAGGAAGGACGTCGATGTCGACCAAATAAAACCTTCCATTTGTGCGATGCACCGTGAGGGCGCCTTGGGGCCCCAGCGTAACCGTAACCGCACGCGGCCCGGCCTCGCAGACCTCCCGGGCGGCCTCTGCGAATTCGGCGCGCGTCTTGATATCGCGCTCCAACATCGTACTCATTTCAAATTCGTTGCATTGGAGTATGTCGAGGTAAGGCATCCATTCGCGCCATTGGGGAAATCCCACGATGTCGCGTTGGCCCTCGGCGTCGAAACGGCTGATGATGTTATGGACGTCGAGTGAGATAAGACCTGAATACCGGTTGCGGAAAGCTTTCATGGTGGGCAAATCGATTTCGGTACCGTTAATGAAGTTAATGTGGACGGCTTCGCAAGCCGGCACACGTGATAGTTCGTCCACGGTATAGGGCGGCATGAGGTGCCGGACAATTTCGTCCCGCCAGGAAACCGTCCGCCAGATGAGCATCACATGAGTTGCCGGCCCTTCAGAGGGGATAATGCCGGTGGTGTCCATGTGCGGGAACTTCTGAAATTCGGCCAAGGCGGCTTCAAAGCGGTCCTCGCCAATCTTTGTGAACGGACATACGACGTCGCCGTTTTCGAGAATGCTGGCCAGCGCGGCGGCATTGTAGAGAATGCCCCCAAAACTCTCGTGGCGTTCGCCTTCGAGGGGGAATATCTCGTCAAAACATATGGCACCCAGAATTGCTATCTTCATGGAGCGAAAGTGTAGCGGATTTCATTAGGTGAATACAGCGCGAGAAAGGGTCTTGGTGAAACGTATTTGGAGACCTGCCGGTCGGAGGAGTGTCGCGGTCAGGAGACCACGACACAGCAAGCGTTTTGGCGTTTTATTGGTCTAACTGGCTCAAGGTCTCCAGGACAGCTTGGGTCATGGGGTACCCGTCCGGGTACCTTATGAACTCAACGTGACCGTCCATAAAAAGGACATTGACGCCACCCGGGATATGGTTAAACACGGTCATGTTACCACTGGAATCGGAGGCGTCAAACATGACCGGGAGCTCGCCGGTCGCTACACCGCTTCCGCGGCAGACGTCCTCGCGGAGACGTAGAAAAACGTCGCCCCCAAACGAGCCGCGCCCCGGCGGTGCGGGAAGGTCCTGCGTGAAATCAACGCCTTGGTCCATGAAATCGGGATAACTCTCCAGGAACGCCAGAGCTTCATCCTCAGAAGCCAGGGCGTAGCCGAGATAGTGATAGCTGTGGTCGTCTATGGCGCCGGACATATCGGGTTCCTCATCGCTGGGACACACGAGGACGGTGGGGTCGGTGAGGAACTCGGGATGGACCGAATCGGGCGCAAACATAAACATTCCTTCTTGACTGCTCAAAGGAGGCAAGTATCCTTCAGGGTCTTCGTTCGCATACATCTTGAAGACTATCCCCACCTGCTTAAGGTTGTTCTGGCAGGAGGCCCGCCGGGCGGCCTCTCGCGCACGGGCCAGGGCCGGTAACAGAATCGCGGCAAGAATCCCCATAACGGCGATCATGAAGAAGAACCCTGCGCCGAAAATGATGCCCACGATGAGGCAAGTATTCGAGTCCGACCTGCGCACTTGCACATAGTGTTGCTGAGGTGGGGGCGGAGGCGGTGTCTGGCCAGTGTCTGCCGGCAGGGGTAAACGCTCGATGTGAGAGAGACGCAGCGGTCTGTTTCTGAAATCTGATATGTGCGACATGGCGGGGCTCCTACCGTCTAAACTGTTACTTCTTGGCTGGAATATACGCCGCGGGGGAAATAATGTCTACACTGACATTAAGTCGCAATCGCAGCCGACCGTAGCGTATTATTCCGCGTCTATATCACAAGGACTTTTTGGCTCAATCCCGTGAAGAAATTCACCGGTGCGTTTCACCCTGCTATACTGCCGGGCACAATGCCTGAACCTCTCGTATATGTGTTGATCATCAATTGGAACGGCCGGGAACATCTTGCGGACTGTTTCGATTCGCTTTTAGCGGGGACATACCGCCATTGCCGGTTCGTTTTGATCGACAACAACAGCGATGACGACTCGATCGCGTTTATCGCGCAGAATTACGACGACCCCCGCGTCGAAATACTTGCGCTTCCCGAAAACATGGGATGGTCAGGCGGGAATAACCGGGGCATCGAACGGTCCCTCGGGGCCGGCGCGGATTACGTCTTCCTTTTAAACAACGACACCGCCACCGCGCCCGATGCTATCGAAAGACTTGTCGCGGTCGCCGAGTCAAAACCGGAATGCGGCGCTTTAGCCCCCAAAATGGTGCTTTTTGACACTCCCTATCTACTGAATTCAGTCGGCATCGAATGCTCGATCATCGGCTCCTCATGGGATATCGGCGTAGGCAGAATTGACGGCCCCAAATGGGCGGCGCCGCGTAAAGTGCTTGGCGTGTGCGGGGGGGCCATGTTTATCCGAAGCAAAGCACTTCGAGAAGCCGGTCTACTGCCGGACTTCCAAATCTACCTGGACGATCTCGACCTGTGCCTGCGGATATGGAACGCGGGATACACGATTTGGAATTGCCCGGAAGCCGTCGTGCGCCACAAATTCAGCGCTACCATGGGCGAAGGGAAACGCCTGCGGCAGAAATACTATCTCAACACGCGCAATCGTATGCGGCTGGTACTCCGAAATTTTCCGTCCTCGAAAATGCACTGGATTCTTCCCAAGATGGTGTTGGGCGAAGCGAAATCCATTGGCCGAGGCATTTTGGATGGAGAGTACTGGAAACTGTGGGCGCATACGAAAGCGTGGGGAGCAAGTTTGGCGTATTTGCCTGAAGCGAGACGAGCCCGAAAGCAGTTCGGCGCAAGCGCACGATTTTGGGACCAGATCAGACACGACAGGCTGTTCTTTCCAGGCGTTGAGTTACCCGAAAACGGGTGGTATCCCGAGCGAATGGTCAACGGAGAACGACTCCGCCCTATTTCCAAGACGGCGACCATGGACTGGGAGGGAGGTGAGTTGCGGATAACGCTTGTTAATTGCTATCCTTCAATGGGTGTGGCGGAAGTCGAAGTCTTTGCCGGGGGCCAAGTTATCCAACAATTGGTCACGACGGACCGCCTGCAGAAAAGCGTGACCGCTCCCGAGGGAGAGATTGAATTCCGCGCCAAACGTATTTTCGACGCCGACGAGACAGGCGAGTTGTGCGATTTCGGCGGTTGGTTGCGAATTGGAAAGCACGTGAAGTCACGAGATTCTCGCACAGAAGCCTGAGACCAAATAGGACCAAGGAATAGGAAGGGCGCATGGGCGGATTTGACCTGGCATCCTACATCCAAGAGCGTAAAGCTTTTCTGGACAAAGAATTAGACCGAATCCTGCCGGGGGAGAACTGTGAGCCACGTGCCGTTTCAGCGGCGATGCGGTACGGCACTCTAGGCGGCGGAAAACGGTTGCGCCCCCTCATGGCGCTTGTGGTGGCGGAGGTAAATGGCCATGAGCGAGCCGCTATCTCCGAGACTGCCTGCGCCATCGAACTGGTCCATGCTGCGTCCCTCATCCTGGACGATTTGCCCTCGATGGATAATGCCAGAATGCGCCGTGGGCAGCGGTGCACGCACGTTGTCTACGGAGAATCGACAGCTATACTTGCCGCGATGGACCAAATTGCTATTGCGTACCGCCTTGTCGCGGCGAACGCCGAACAGCATCAATGTGCCGTAGCTCCGGTGATTACCGAGCTTTCGAATGCCATCGGTCACAAGGGAATCGTGGGGGGACAATATGCGGACTTGTCATTGGGCAGCCAGAGCGCGTCCCTCGAACAATTGACCGAGATTTATGCACATAAAGCGGCGGCCCTGTTTGTGGCGGCCGTACGCATCCCCGCAAGCATTTTGGGGATTGATAAAGGCAAAAGCAGGGCGCTCGAGTGCTATGCCGAGAACCTGGGGCTGGCCTTCCAGATTACGGATGATGTGCTTGATGCCGATCATGCGCCGGAAGATGCAGGCCGCAGTACCTTTGTCACGCACCTTGGAGAAGCAGGAGCTCGGAAAAAGGTCGCCAAGCTGGTCAACAACGCCAACGCCGCTTTGGAACCCTTTGGCTCTGAAGCTACAGTCTTGAAAGCACTTGCAGAACATGTCGGAAAACGAGAACACTAAGCAGCGCCCATTATACGTATACATCGTCCTGGCCTTGATGTCTATTGGGGCCTCGGCCGCCTTGGGTTTTTGGCTCGGCGGGCTTGTGGGCCAGTCTTCGCGGCCGAACGGTCCTGTCGACATCGTCGCCGAAGCACCCTCGGTTGAGGAACCCGCTGCCGAAGTGCCGGAGCCCATCGAGTGGCCGGAACCCCCTCTTTATGTGTGCCTGGAGTCGGCGAAGCCGGAAACCCTAGAGGCGCAGGTGCAAAAGGCGGCTGCTGAAATGCTTTTGGAAGATGGCTCGACCCTGCGTCTGTTCCGGTTTGTGGTAGTGGTACCCCTCCCATGGCCGGAATATGACAGAACGGCGAATGCGGCCCTTAAAGCAGTTGCCACTATTGCGGAGGCGTGCCCGGACGCTGAGATCATCCTGTCCGTACAACTCGACCCGCCTGCGGCATGGCTAGAGGACAATCCCGATGCAGTCATGACCATTGGCGAAGAAAAACAACCTTACGTATCAGTCGCATCGAAGAAATGGCGCGAGGCGGTGCGAGACAATCTCGAATCCCTTATTACAACATTGAAGGATGCTCCGGGCGGACCGAATGTCAAAGGCTATGTGCTACGGTGCTTGCAAGAGGGCTGGTGGATTCACCCAAAAGGTTATGATCGGTCGGAAGCAAACACCGCGGGTTTTCGCGAGTGGCTGATGATTCGGTACGAGACGACCGAAGCATTCCGGTCCGCGTGGGGCGATGGTGAAACCGCCATCGAGATGGCGTCCGTACCCACAGAGAAGGAAAGCGGCGACGAAAACCGGGTCTTCTTAAGAATCCCAAGCGAGCGTCGCAATGTGGACTATCTGCGCTATGTTTCCGAAAACACCGCGGAGACTCTTGCACTGCTCGCGTCGCAAATCAAGGCGGCGAGCGGGCATGAGACCCGGGTCTACGCCCCGTACGGGTTCGCTTTTGGTCCAACAACCAATTGCACGGGGTACTCGGCTCTGAACGAATTGCTGAATAGCGAAGTGGATGGCTTCGTATCGCCTGCCAACTACAAGGATTTCGAACTGGATCGGAGCGGGGGTCTTCTTGGAGCCGTTCATAGCGTAACGCAACACGGCAAAGAATGGTTTTTGCTTGATGATACGCTCGAGAGAAACCTGTCGGAGGCAGAAGGCGATGAACCTCTCGAAGCCATCCGGCAGCGCCAGAACCATTTGTTCGCCGTGGCCCTGACCCAAGGTATGGGATTGTTTTGGCGGGTTCCGGCAAATGAAAAAGAAACCCTGACCGACAGTACCTGGAACACTTTGAAGACGCTGAAAAGCATGTACAGTCCCACCCGTGAAGCCGAGCCCATCGAGGATACCAGGCCTTTCGGGTTGGCGAATGACCGTCTCTTGACGGTTGTCATTTCCGAGTCAGGTCGTTTCCATCAACGTTGCGACAGTGCCTTGAATGAGCATTTACTGCAGACACTTCCGGCAAACGCATTGCGCGCCGGCATGCCCCTGCAGATATGCCTGCTGAATGATTTGCTGGCGGGAAACGTTGCAACTACGCCGTTTTACCTGTTTGTAAACGCCTTCACGATCACCCCGGAAAACCGGGAGTTGCTCCACACGATCCTGCGTGAAACCGGTAGCACGGCCCTGTGGGTTTATGCTCCCGGATACTGCAATGGAAAGGCGAATGCCGCGGCGAATATCGCCGCCACCGTCCAAATGGAGGTGAAACCCTTCGAAAAACCGGTTGCATCCGGCTCCGTTGTTAGTTTGGGGGGCACTTGGGTCTCCGCCAGCACCGAATTCGGGGACGGCACTACATGGTCGCCCTCGTTTTATATCGAGGACGAAAAAGTCAATGTAATCGCCACCTATACGGAAAGCGAAAAGACAAGCGTAGCGATTGCTTTCCTGGGCGGCGAAGAAAACGGCGACGAAAAGAGTTGGACTTCCGTCTACTGTGCGGAGCCGGTGTTGCCGGTGGAATTGCTGCGTGAAATTTTGCGCATTCTCGAGATGTTCCAGCACTTGCGGAACGCCCCTCCGGAATCGGATGACTTTTACTACTTCGGACCGAACTCACTTGCCATTCACGCAAGAGTCAGCGGCGAACACATGATCGACTTGGGAGGAATCTATAAGGTGCAGGACCTGCTCGATCGCGCTCTCGGCTGGCCTGAAAAACGCCATCTGACCGTTCCCATGGAGGGTGGTCAAACGCGCATCCTTAAAGTCATGCCCGTTGCCCTGCCTGAGGAGGCTTCCTTGACGCCACCGGAGGCTCCCGACGAAACCGCATCTGGGGAATCGTGATATCGGTGTTGGTCCGTACTACTATCTGGAAACTTCAGTCATCTTTTCGAAAAAATCGTTCGAACCGGCGGTGGTTTGCTTCGTGAAGAGGAAGAATCCACCCCCGGAATACCTGTCGGTGTTCCACCCCCGCCACGGGGGACAACGATACCGAATTTCAATCTATTGTTGTGCGGGGCTTCTATCCCCCGCTTGCGAGGTATTCTCGCTGCTTAAAGACCGGTTTTTTGTTATTCGCTGGTCATTTGTCGCTCGGTAATGAGGACTTTGGCGCCTTCAGGAACCAGGTCGTACAGGGCGATAATGTCGTCGTTTCGGAGACGGATACAGCCATGGGAAGACGGGACGCCGATTGCCGCTTCGTTGTTGGTACCATGGATGTAAATATTGCGTGCGCGTGAATCCACGTTGCCGCCCTGGTTACGGCCGGGTTCGAGGCCCTCCAGGAAGAGGATGCGCGTCAGCACTAAGTCTTCGGTGGTGTCCTCCCCGGGCTTCCAGACTTGGCCGGTAGGCACGCCACCTCGAAATACTTGGCCCCAAGGGGCGCCATCGCCGGTTTTCGCGGAGACTTCATGCCAGCCCAGAGGGGTTTTGAAGCTGTCCATTTCAGAACCGGTGCCCTTGTCGGCCGTGGCACACGGACTTTCCCAGATGATTTGCGTGCCGCGGACAAGCCGGAGGGTCTGGTCGTCAACGGACACCCAGAGTCCGGCATTTTCACCAACTTTATCGGGCCAACCCTGCGCTTCCAACATCTTGCGCTGCTGCTCGGTCAACTTCCGGGGTGCATGGGTAACCACGAGTCGGGTATCGTCCGGCACATCGGCACGCAAGGGAATCCCCGGCGGCGTGATGAGTTCAAATCCTTTTTCACGGCTGAATTTCACGTCGATCACTCCTTGGCACGTGGTCAGATGCAATTCGAGATGGTCCATGGTTTTAGGGATGTGCGGTTCAAAAGCGATGCGCCGCCAACCGGGCTCGGCCGGGTACACCCCCACGACGCGCTCCGCAATAAGATAAACTGGACTGCTGCTCCAGGGATGGCACCAGCTCGTGTTCCACTTCTGGTCGGGTCCCCAGGCCTCCATACACGTTGTTGCACCGTGCTCGAGCATTTCATGCCACGAGTGCTCGTCCTTGGAGGTAATGAGATCATAAGCGAGTTCGGGTTCGTCGGCGCGGTAACAAGCCTCGATGACAAACGGGGCAATATACACGCCGCAACTCAGGCGTTTCTCGCGGATCAGGTCTACGATGGCCGGAATCGCCTCCTCGGGAGCAAGTCCGAACGCGAGGGGCAGGGCATTGGCGTGCAGGGAGCTGTGCTCGGACCCGGGAGCGTCTACGAACAGATGGGTCTCCTGGTTGAGCAACCGTTCGATGAATGCTTTACGGACCTTCTCCGCTTTCATCTCATAAGATTCGAAATCGCGGCCGAGGTCACGGCAAAGACGCGCGGAAGCCTTTAACGAGGCATAGTAAAAGGCATTAAGCGCCGTGTTCTCCCGGTGTTCGGCATAGTCATAGTCGTACCCGTCGCGTAGGTTCTTGGGCCAGTCGACAAGGACCCACTTCTCGGTCATGCCGGTCAGGAGACCGCTTTCTCCTTCGAATTCCTCGAAATAGGCGTACAAACCGGGCAGGACATCATCCAACACGCGCTGGGTGAAAGCTGCGTCGCCAGTGTAATGGTAATAATTGCGCACGACAATTGGCCATTGGAGGGAATATTCGGCGATTTCCTGCATGAAACTGCCGGGCGCAACCGCCATCAATCCAGGACAAATCCGCCGGGATAACGCGAAATCTTGGATGGCTTTCGCGAGAAGGGAGCCGTCACCGGTCAGCACAACATTCGAATGGCCTGTGATGAGGGCATCGCCAAGGTACTGGCCTTTCTCGCGTGAAGGGCAGTCGAGAAAACTGCCTTGCGAACCGAACTGCACCCCGTTTTTGCACAGCTTCCAGATTTTAACGAGGAGGTCGTCGGAGGCGGAAAGCGTCGCGGCGTTTGAATCAAAGGGGTGGTGTCGCACGTCGACCCACACTTCCGGTTCGGCGGGAGCATTCAGCACTTCCAGGTACCGGAAAGCGCGGTAGTCATAGAATTCGATGGTTTCCTCGCCTCCCGAAAGGATAGGAAATTCCTGGTAGACGCAATTCGCACGCATGTCATAACGCACGGTAAGGGGGTCGGATAGTTCTTCGCCGTGCCGAACTTCGATTTTGTGACCTTCAGGGCCCTTAATCCGGATACGCGTATGCCCAACAATCTCCTGGCCAAAATCATAGAAATAATGCCCTTCGGCCTTCTTCTCGACACGCACGGGTTCCGCACGCCAGTGCTCGAGAGGCTCCGTGATCTGCTCGACAAACACGTGGTCCTGCCTTTCGCAAAGCGGCGATCCCCACGACGTGTCACCGAAACCGGTTTCGCGCCAGCCGACGGGCATAGCGCGCATATCAATATCCTCCGCAAACTGGGTCTCGTAACCGATAGTACGTCCCGTGGGAAATGCGGTCAGGGTGTGGAGTTTCCAGGACTCGTCGGAAACAAAGGTCTGGCTTGAACCATCCGGATAGTTCACGGTAAGAGCCATCATGAACCCCGAGCGGTTGTCGGCGCTGTTCCAGACACGGTTGAGGAGACCCTGGTAGTAGACATGTGCCGCCAGCGTATTTTGACCGGCTTTGAGGGCGTCGGTCACATCAAGCTTGTAATAGGGATGGGCGAAGGGATAGGCGGGTGCGGGCCCCTGCACCACAAATGACCCATCGATGTAAAACTTGTAATAGTCGTCGCCCGTGATGACCAATGTTGCCCCCGAGGGCTTGCCGGAAAGCGTGATTTCTTTACGCAACAGCGTGTGAACGTTGCGCGGGCCCGATAACTCAGGCTTGGGCGCCTTTTCCTTGCGAAATACGTCAATGACATCGACCCCCTCGAAGACAGGATTCCGCAGCCATTTTGCTTCGCCGAAATCCTCCGATGCAGCACCCGATACCATGGCAAGCACCCCACTCAGAATACATGTTGAAACATAAAACACAGCTTATCCTCCTAAGCATACCGTTCCGAATCACCGCATGGTACCACGAGGAAAGGAAAAGAGGAAAAGAGCGGCTTCGAGGAAATGGACACGAGGACGTGAAGGCACATCAGCGAGGTCCACACCGTCCAGAATGTCCATAAGCCGCCAACGGCCCCGACAACCTGTCGAGAATTAAACCGTCGCAACCTCAAGGTCTAGGCGCAAGGGAAGGTGGTCG
>JAWODE010000076.1:0-12328 GCA_046483455.1 Candidatus Hydrogenedentota bacterium
GTGTTTGAATCACGATATGCACTCCCCTACGAAAACGCCCTCCCTTATACTTGTATCCCGTTTGTGGAAGACGGGTTCCCCCAAATCAGCGGGCAAAAAATCTTATTCGCCCTCCTTTGTCCAAATGGGCCGCTCGATAAGGCCGATATATTCCGACCAGTCCTGGCCACGGACCTTGGCTTCATCGACGATTCGGCTGAAGGCGTCGAGCTGGGCGCCCAAGTTGTCGAGGTGGTGCAAGGCCATGGCCTCGACGGTCTTGGGGACCACCGGCGAACCGTTTAGTAACTCGCCATGGTGGGACAGAACACAATGCAACACCTGCAGGCGCAGGGTTTCTGGAAAGTTTTCGATCGTGCGAATCCGTTCCTGAACTATGTCGGCCCCGATGGCCAGATGCCCGAGCAACTTCCCGGGCGTGGTGTAGTCGACGTATATCCCATGAGACATTTCCGCGATTTTGCCGACATCGTGCACCAAGATTCCGGTCAGGAGCATGTCCCGGTCGATATTGGGAAAGACGCCGCATAAGGCGTCGGCAAGCTGCGCCAACTCGAGACAATGTTGTGCCAAACCGCCGGTATAAGCGTGATGCCATTTTTTGCCGGCGGCGGCTTCTCTAAAGTTTTTCATAAAGGTTTCGTCGCTGAGAAAGGAATCCACCAGCTTGGCCAGCCATTCGTTTTTTACCGTCCGCATAATGCCAACGAATTCCGCCACGGTTTGATCGAGGGATTCGGGGATATACGACAGGTCGCTCAGGTCGTATTCTCCGTCCCGAAGCGGAAGTACCTGGTCTACGCGAATTTGAAGACGGCCCTGGTAGCTGGTGACGGAACCTTTCACGTTAACTACGTCGCCCAGCTCGAACAATTTAGACACCGATGCGGCGTTATTCCACAGGATGCCTCCGATTTCTCCCGTCTTGTCCTTGAACACCATCCCGAGAAATTTCCCGCCGTTGCGTTGGTCGCGGAGGTCTTTACGGACGGCGATAAAATAGTCATTGACCCGGTCCCCCTCCTGGAGGGCCTCGACGAACTGCCGCTTCATGGATTCTCCTTCGTTTGCAGCTATGGCGGCGCTTTTAAGAGACTTACGAAAGGCCCTTGCGCCGCTCCGAACGCCTAGAGTATCGTGCCGGCCTATTGCCTTGCAAATGCTGGATGCGGGCGCTAGCCTGACTGTTTCATGCCAACAGGGAAGGAGGCTCCATGTCAAAAGCTAAAACGGTGGTTCTGCTCACGCGTGAGATGCAGAATAAGGTCTTCTCGCAGCGCAACTTGGCGCGTCTCGACGAGCTCGTTGCATTGGTGCCCGCGAAACGAGATGAAATCTCGGCCGAATGGCAGGAATCGGCCATAAAAGGTGCGGAAATTATCATTACAGGGTGGGGGACGCAGCCTATATCGGATGCGATGCTCGACGCGGCTCCCCAACTGCAAGTGATGTGCCATTCCGCGGGGTCCGTTAAGCATCTGGTGTCCGATACATTCAGGATACGGGGCATCCGGGTGACGAGTGCGGCGCCGGCTTTGGCCGTTGGGGTCGCCGAGTTCGCTTTCGGGTTGATGCTGATGTCGATGAAAGCGGTTTGGGCATGCGTCGCAAATACAAACCAAGGCAAATGGGACCGCGAGTCAATCATGGACTGGATCTGCGAACCGTATGGGGCCACAGTGGGAATCATCGCCGCCAGTCATGTAGGCCGTCAGTTGATCCGGTTGTGCAAGACACTGCCACTCGAGACTATCCTGCTCCACGACCCGTACATAGACGAAGAAGAATCACGCAGGCTCGGGGTCGAGAAGGTTTCGCTCGAGGAGCTCATGCGGCGGTCGGATGTGGTCCAACTGTGCGCGCCCAAAGTCCCGGCAACACACCATATGATCAACGGGGAGATGCTGGCTCTGCTGCGTGACCAAGCGATTTTCATCAATACCTCGCGCGGGGCGCTGGTGAACGAAGCGGCGCTCATCAGGGAACTCGAAAAAGGGCGGATTCTCGCTTGCCTTGATGTGACGGATCCGGAACCGCCGGAGGCAGGAAGCCCGCTCTACACGCTTTCAAACTGCATTCTCACACCGCACATTGCCGGGGCGGTAAAACAGAACATCCGCCGACAGGGCGATTCGGTCGTCGAGCAAATCGAGGCGTTTGTGTCCGGCAAGCCCATGCCGTGCGAAGTGGCGCTACAGAACCTGGATATGCTCGCGTAGCAGTCATGTGACTACTTCGACCTCAAAAATCACGTTTCGCCTTCCGGCGGGCAAGAGCGCGTGACTTCCCCCCAGACTCCAGCCTTTCGCTTTTCCAAAGTGCAAGGGAATTCGGGTACTCAGTGCCGGTACTTTTTGATAACCATTGGCGCGAGCACTTACTGGGGATGAGGGGGCGGCCGTTGTTGGACTACGCGTTTCTTAACTGTACACTTGTTGATAAAAGGAGTTGAGGCGTTGAATTTCAGAGCGCATCCGGGAGGATATTCGACATGTGTCAATGTTGTGGTGCAAACATGAATCGCAGGACCTTCCTCGGTACCGGGGCGGCGATGGCGGCGGCCACCAGTATGACGGGTAAGGCATCGCGCGCGGCCAGTGCACAAGAACCTTGGCCCGAAGACTGGTGGAACCCCGAGAAGCCTTACGGCCTTTCGGCCAAGCCCCTCCGTGTGCAGCCGGTGCTGATGTACCGGGTGGCCGAACCCCGCCCGCAAGCTTCGTATAAGTCGTGGGGCGGGGTGCAGTCCCATGAAGCGGCTACCAGGGAAGCCGGGCGCATTGAAGAAGAACTGGGTAAAATTGCCGCCGAGGCGCCGTTTGAGATGCAGGTTCTGCCCGTTGTCAAGATCACTTCTCCCGATGAACTGGCGAAGGTCGACCAGACGCGGATCGATGCGACCGTTTTGTATCCGGCCAGCGGCGGCGGCAATCTGCTTCAGGCGGGCATGGACCTGCCGAACCCCGTGATTTTCGTCCGCCACCGGTCGGGTCCCGTGTATTACTGGTACGAGGCGCTGAGTGTGCGGTATTTGCGCACCGACCGACCCGACTACGAAGCCGTTCGCGAAGGGCCGACGCCTGAATTGTCCGTGCATGATGTGGTGGTCGATGAATTGGCCGAACTGGCGTGGCGGCTGCGGGTGCTGCATGCGGTCCATAATACCTTGGGCGCGCGCGTGGTGGCCCTTGGCGGCGTGTGGGGCAAGTATGCGCCGGAGGCGCCTCGGAAAGCGCGCGATCAATACGGCATGGAGCTTATCGAGGTCAGCTATGACGATTTCGCATCCCGGCTCGACGCCGCTTTTGCGGACCCCAAAAAGATGCAGTGCGCGGAGAACTGGACGGACCGCTATCTCGCTATGGCCAACACGTCGCTCGAAACCGACCGTCCTTTCGTTGTCAACGCGTTCGTGCTATATGGCCTGTTCAAAGAACTGATGTCCGAAAATAACGCGGGTGCATTTACGATCCGCGATTGCATGGGCGCGATCATGCCGCTCTCCAACACCACCGCATGCCTGACGCTCAGCCTGATGAACGACGAGGGGACCCTGGCGTTGTGCGAATCGGACTTCGTTATCGTGCCACCGGCGGTGTTTCTTTACCATCTTTGCCGTACACCCGTCTTCATGCACAACTCGACGTTTCCCCACGAGGGTGTGGTGACGTGCGCCCACTGTACCGGGCCGCGCCGCATGGACGGGATCCGTTACGAACCCGCGCGGATTCTTACGCATTACGAGTCCGAGTACGGTGCTGCTCCGAAGGTCGAGATGCCGTTAGGCACGACGGTCAGCTTTCTGGATCCCGAGTATGCCGTGGGCCGCTGGGTGGGTATCCGCGGAGAAGTGATCGACAATCCCTTCTTCGAAATTTGCCGGTCTCAACAGGATGTCCGCATCGAAGGCGATTGGAAACGGCTTCTGCACGAGGTCCGCGATTCGCACTGGCTCATGGTCTATGGCGACTACCTGCGCGAGATGGGCTATGCCGCAAACCGGCTGGGCGTTGCTTGGGATAACATATCGGATGCATAAGTTTGAACCCGTTTTGGGGGAGGTCGGCAGTGGTGAACAAAGAATTCGTGAATGGTGCGCGTTACGCGATGATTGCGGTTCTCTTTTTGGGGGGATGTCTTTCAGCCATGGCTATGGAAATCCCAACGTCGACAACGTGGACCGTCGAGTTCGACCCGGAGACAGCGGTCCTGATCCTGAAGCACAGGGAGTCCGGCGCTTCGCTCTCCGGAACGGTACGGTTCGAGCATATCGACAAGGGCGAGGTCACCGAGTGGGGTGTGGCGGTTCCCCGGGATGGGGTCAACACACGGCTTGCTATCGAAAAACCCGACCACCATATCCAAGGGTACGTTGTCTTTTCCGGCACGGGGGATCGTCTAGAAATCACGCCGGTACACCGCACGCGCCAGAATTATTATGGATGGCTGGTGTTCGAGGGGCATGCCCACCTTTCACCAAACAGCTTTGCGTGCCGAACGCATCCGCCAGAGGCTCAGGAGGTCGTGCAGTTCGGCTCGGGCGGTATGGACAGCGCCCTCAACGATTCGATATTTGACAGCGAGGCCGATACGCTCCTGCGTTTCGGTGTGTGCGCTGGGGGTCCGGACATCAGCACGTTGGAGGATGGTTTCGGAATACAGTGGTCGACGCCAATCCATGTATCGGGTAAGGCGACGGCCGTAGTGGAGCTGGTGCGCGACTATTACCGCGATCGCTGGGCGCCGTGCTATACGCCGGTCAACCGCGAGCGGTGTCCTTCGCCTCCGACGGGGTGGATGTCGTGGAATGTGTATTTCGACACGGCGGGCGAGGAGGAAAATCTGGCCGAGGCGCGCATTGCCGCCGAGCAGCTCAAGCCGTTCGGTCTCAAAATCTGGCATATCGAGTCGTGGCAGGACAATTCGCCTAAGTTGCCGGTGCGCCACTTCTCGAACCTCAATCTAAAACCATTCGCGGAGCAGTTTCCCCACGGCATGAAATGGCTGGCCGAGGAGATTCGGAAACTCGGGTTTATGCCCGGTATCTGGACCGTTCCCTTCGGCACAGGCAACGCCGAATTCTATGAGGAGCACAAGGACTGGTTCCTGCACAATCCCGACGGCACGCCCATGTCGAATTGGGCGGGGAAATACGTGATCGATCCATCGCAGGAAGCCGTGCGCAACCATATGGAAGAAACGCATCGGGTGATGTCCAAGGAATGGGGGTACGATTACTTCAAGATCGACGGTATGTCGGGTGCAAACCGGGGATATTCGGCCCATTTTTACGAGATGCCGAATGTGCGCGCAGCATTTAAGAATCCCGATATCGAGGCGCCGTTCCAATTGTGCGTCGAGGCCATCCGCCGGGGAATCGGTGAAGAGGCCATCTGGCTGGCCTGCCAGGGGCATTTCACGGGGCCCGAAGCGGCGTATGCCGACGCCGGCCGCACCGGTTCGGACATCGTTCATCCTGGAAATCCGCCCCAGTGGAGCAATTACCTCAACCAGGCGCGGATCACCCTCAACCAAGTCTTCGTGAACAACATCCTCTGGTGGTCCGACCCCGATACGCTGCTCGTCGGTAAAGCTCCCATCGAGACGGCGCGACTGGCCACCACCGTCGTGGCGTTGCCGGGCCAGATGATGTTCGCCGGGGACAAGCTTGCCGAGCTGAGCCCCGAGCGCATGCGCTTGTTGCAGCAGGCGTTGCCAGTGTGCGATGTGCGGCCCCTCGATTTGTATCCTATTTACGAACTCATTCCCGTGTGGGACCTCAAAATCAAACGGTCCTTCGGAGAATGGGACATTGTCTCCTTGTTCAATTTCAGCGAAGAGTCCCGGGTGATAACAACGAGCATCAGAGACTTGGGGCTTCCTGACGACGATTATGTCTACTACAATTTTTGGACCGGGCAGTGGGGCGAGACGTCGGGAAGCTTCGGCTTCGAACTTCCGCGGCACAGCAACGCATTACTGGCGCTTCATCCGAAGGCTTCGCATCCCCAGTTTTTGAGTACCGATCGCCATGTTACCCAAGGCGGTGTAAGCCTGGAGGCGCTTGTTTGGGATGACGCTTCGAAAACCCTATCCGGGGCCACGCAAGTGGTGGCCGGCTTCCCGAGCACCCTCGTCTTCCGTGTACCAGAAGGGTATTCGCTGGACAAGGTGACTGTGGACGGGGCCGCCGTCGTCCACGGCATGACAAGGAATGGATTGCTCGAGGTAACACTGGCGGCCGACGTATCGCGGTCGGTTGCGTGGGCATTGCGTTTCGAGTGCGGGTAGGCGAGCTTTTCCTTGAAATAGCAAGCCCTCGTGGTACACCTGCCTCGGTATCTGGTACACTTGAGCCTAAAGCCAGTGCCAGTCGCGCATATCGACATTGATATCCGGTGAAATGCGGCGATTGTGCGAATGGACGCAGAGGAATGACGCAATGAGACGAACACTCACCCTCGAGTATGGCGATGAAGTGCTGATTGCGCTTGGTGTATCTCCTGAGCAGTTCGGCGAAGAACTTAAGTTGCTTACCGCCATCAAGCTTTACGAATTGGGACGCCTTTCCTCGGGAGCAGCGGCGAATCTGGCCGAAATTCCCAAGCCGCTGTTCCTTACCAAACTTGCCGAGTATGGCGTGGATTCGTTTCGCTTGACCGAGGAAGAACTGCATCAGGATGTGGCCCATGCCCGCGGTCATCAGTAACACATCGCCGCTCCAGTACCTTTACCAGGCCGAGGCATTAGCCCTGCTGCCCAAACTGTTTGGCGAAATATGGGTGCCTGAGGCCGTCGTCGCGGAAATTCAAGCCGGCCATAACTGTAACGTTTCCCTTCCCGAGCTCGATACACTGCCATGGCTCGAGGTGCATCCCGTACAGCAGCGTGCGGCACTGCCATTGGTCACGCATCTCGGGGAAGGGGAAAAAGAAGTGCTGGCTTTGGGGTTGGAATTTCCCGATTCGCTATTGCTTTTCGACGACCGCAATGCGCGGCGACATGCAAATGCTCTTTCCCTTAAGATTACCGGCACACTGGGCGTGTTGCTCTTGGCTAAGCAACGAGGCAATCTTGATGCGGTCCGGCCTGTGCTGGACCGGCTCGATGCGTTAGGATTTCGTCTCGATGGCGACACAAGACAGACTGTGCTCCGCCTTGCGCATGAGCAGTTGGTTTAATCGTGGATGGCGCCCGCAGTCATTCATCACTTCAGAGAGAATGGATTGATCGAGCTAACACTGGCGGCTGACGTATCGCGGTCAGGAAACCGCGACACAGCGAGTCGAAGGGGCTATGTTTTACTGCTCCTACAAAACACGCACGCTCTCTTGTTTTAGATGTCCGGCGTTGCTCCAGAGACTACCTCACCATCGTGCTCGTGGGGGCATCTTTCGTACCATGGCCGTCTCGGCCATGATTAATCCCGGGCAAGACGCCCGTGTTGCGCGTGCGTCGGGAAGGGGCTGTAACGGCGCATTGTCACAGCCTGCGATTTTTTGGTCCACTGCCGTGATTCTCAGGGGTGAAGGGTCTAAAATGTGTCTTGGTAAGCTGCAGGAGAAAGACCATGAGTGCGAAAACAGCGATAGCGTTGGTTGTGGTGTGTTCGGTGGCATTCCCGGTGTATGCGGGCGAGGTCGTCGCTGAGGAGAAGGCGGGGGCGAAATTGCCGGAGCCGGACAAGGACGGCTTCATCCCGATGTTCAACGGGAAGGACCTGACCGGTTGGGACGGCAAACCGGGCGGCTGGTGGGTCGAGGAGGGGGCGATCACCTCCGAGAGTACGGAGGAGGAGCCGTGCGTCAAACACCATTATCTGTTCTGGAAGCTTGCCAAGCCGGCGGATTTTATCATGCGGTTCAAATACCGGATTGTGGGCGGCAACTCGGGCGTGCAGTTCCGGAGCGAGCGACGGCCCGAATATGATGTCTGGGGGTACCAGGCGGACATGGAAGCGGGCAATCAGTGGAGTGGCTGCCTGTTTCAGCATGATCGGGGCGGGGTGGTGATGCGCGGCTATAAGGCGGTCATCGCGGCGGACGGCGAGCGGCAGGAAGAGCAGTTCGCGTCGCCGGAAGAACTGCAGAAGGTGATCAAGCCCAAGAAATGGAACCAGTACGAAATCCGCGCCGAAGGCCCCAAGATTCAACTGCGCATCAACGGCAAGCTCATGTGCGAGGTAGTCGACAAGGACAAGGAAATGGCGCGCGACAAGGGGGTTATTGCGCTGCAGATGCACCCGGGTCCCCCCATGAAGGTGCAGTTCAAAGACTTGCGGATCAAGATACTGAAGAAGTGATCCCTAAGAAGGCAGCCCAAGCGACTCGACTGGACGAAAAGGGGTACGCTCAAGGGGAGAGGGATTGCCCATGGGGCTAGTCTTCGGCAGGAACGTCCTCTTCGGATTCTTCCGGTGATTCAGCTTCGGTGGGTTCTTCCTCCGTTTCGGCTTCTTCTCCCTTTGCCTCCTCTTCGGGCGGCAGGGTAAGTTCGTAGTCCACGATAGTGAATGTAAAGATGCGCGGGTCGCTTGCGGTCGCTCCATCCAAAGCGCCCCAATGGACGGCGTAGGTGCCGGGTTGGAGTGTGCCGCCGAATTCCAATTGCCGCAAGAGTCCTTCGGGCTGGTCGATGGCGATTAGCCGCGCCGGAATGGTTTTGGTTCGAGCCAATACCTGCGCTTCTTCGACGCCCCCGCCGGGCAGCGGACTGTTTAGTTCGGTCAATTCCATGCGGCAGAAGCGCACATCCCAGCCGGGCATTTTGTAGCACAGAATGAGTGGGGCGGTGGACGTGGTCTCGATTTCGGGCCACCGGCGGGTAGCGTAGACCGTGCGCTCATCATGCGAAACGAATTCCTCGGGCACAATTTTGGTGGTTTCCTGGTAGCGGAAGTTTTCGTAGAGATATACGCCCTTGTCGAGTGGCAACTCCCACAAGGAAACCGTTTCAGCTTCGATTGCGCGGCGTGTCTCGGACGAAAGCTCGAGAGTGCCGGGGGTGTAGCCGGTTTTCATGAAATGCAGCACAATATCGCCGGGTGCATAGGGCACCCGGTATTGGCCCAAGGCGTCTGTAAGAGCCTGGTGGGGGCTTCCCTCGACTTGCACGGCCACCCCGGGAAGGGCTTCTCCCTTGATGTTAACGACTTTTCCCGAGATCGTGCTCCGATTGCATGCAGCGAGGGCTACAAGACATACCCCCGCGAGAAAAATCCGTTTCATGTGTCCTCCGAAAATTCCAATGGCGGCCATTATAGAAGAAGATGCCCTCAAGGCTCCATGGGTTCCCTCGTCTGCCGGGGTTTTTGCTGAGAATGTCCCCAACTCGTCAAATGAATGAGGCAAAGTCTCCCGGCGATGCCAACTTTCTCAGTGAAGTTGACGCCGATTCCCTGGATGTTCACAATGCCAAGAAAGGAAGACGCAGTCGCATCGCATCGGAGTGAAAACCATTATGCAGCACAAGTGTCTTATCGGCGCGTTGGCGTTATTGGTCATATTGCCGCTTACAGGTTCAAGCGCTTGGAGCACTGAGCTTGAGGAGGGGTTCACACATCCTCCACTGCGCTCACGAACGCGCTGTTTCTGGTGGTGGCTGAACGGCAATGTTACGAAGAAAGCGCTTACGCGCGACCTCGAGGAAATGAAGGCCAAGGGCTACGGCGGAGCGCTTATCTTTGACGCGGATGGCTCCAGCCAGCGGGGCAATGAGGGTGTGCCCGCCGGACCCATGTTTGGGACACCCGAGTGGACGGAATTGTATGTGCACGCCGTTCAGGAAGCGGAGCGGCTTGGTCTCGAACTCAGCTTGAGCATCCAAAGCGGCTGGAATTTGGGCGGCCCCAGCGTGTCGTCCGAAGAAGCGGCCAAGCAACTTACCTGGTCGCAAACTACCGTGACCGGCGGAGCAACCGTTGATACGGTACTCGCCACGCCTCAGCATCGGGACGGTTTTTACCGCGATATTGCGGTGCTTGCGTATCCCGTGAAACCGGCAGCGGAGACCGGGCAAACGCCGGACATCACCGCGAGTTCCGCGCAGGCCGGATTCCCTCCCGGTGATTCGATCGACGGCGATCCATCCACGTTCTGGGTGTCGGGCACGCAGGACATTGGTGAAGGTCCTACGGAGAAGTCGCCGGAGTGGTTGGAACTCACCTTCTCGAAACCTGTATCGGTGGCTTCGTTGGAAGTGTATGGCAGACCGGGTTACGGCCCGCGGAAGTGTGAATTGCAGTACAAGGATTCGGAAAGTAACTTCAAGAAGATCGTGCAGCTTTCACTCGATGCGGGCACTCCGGGTACGGTCTCTTTTGACCCGATTTTCGGTGGGTGCTTCCGCCTTATGTTCCTCGGCGCGTATGATCCCCGCTCGCCCGATGCGCCGCGCAACGTGCAGGTCGCCGAGTGGTATCTCATAGGGCCCAACGGAAAAAACCTCATCCCCGGCGCCAACTCCCGCCCCATTGCGCAACTGCAGGAAAAGGCGTCTTTTAAAGAGCTTGGCGGTTCCGCGCCGGATTGCCGGCCCTTGCTGGAGGGGCTCGTCCCGGTTCCAGGGGAAGAAGATACCTTACGTACCGATATCGTGAACCTCAGCAAGAACATGGATGCGAAGGGACGTTTAGAGTGGACCGCGCCGGAAGGCGAATGGATGGTGTTGCGATTCGGCTACACGGTGACTAATGCGCGCGTCTCGACGGCGAGCGGCGACTGGCAGGGGCGTGTCGTGGATTATATGAGTACGCCGGTGTTGAAGGCTTACTGGGACCGCCACGTGAAACCCTTGTTGGATGCCGTTGGTCCGCTTGCCGGCACGACGCTAAAGTATCTGCATACCGACAGTTGGGAATGCGGGGGGATGAACTGGACGGATGCCTTCGCCGAGGAGTTCCAAGACCGCCGGCGTTATGACCCCATACCCTATCTCCCCATTATCGCAGGAAAGATCGTCGAAAATCGCGACGTCAGCAATCGTTTTCTGGCCGATTTCCGTAAAACCATCAGCGATTGCGTTGCGGATAATCATTACCGCGTTTTCGCGAAGATGGCCCATGCCCGCGGGCTGGAAATTCATCCCGAATCCGGCGGACCCCATGCAGGTCCCTTCGACGGCATCAAAAACATGGGTTTGAACGACATGCCCATGAGCGAATTCTGGGTATATTCTCCGCACCGGCCGAAGCCCGAAAACCGGTTCTTTGTGAAACAGGCCTCGAGCGCCGCGCACATTTACGGCAAACGGTTCGTGGGCGCTGAAGCCTTCACGTCGATTGGCCCGCACTGGAACGACATCCTCTGGCAATCGGCGAAGCCCAGCTTCAATCACGAGGCCTGCGCGGGACTCAATCTCTGTTTCATTCACACGTTTACGTGTTCGCCGCAAGAAATGGGTTTGCCCGGCCAGGAGTACTTCGCCGGTACGCACTTTAATCCGCAGGTGACATGGTGGGAACAGGCCGGGGCCTTTATTGCGTACCTGAACCGTTGCCAGTTCATGCTCCAGGAAGGCCAATTCGTCGCCGATGTCTGCTATTATTATGGGGACCACGTGCCGAACATTGCCCGGCGCAAAGAAGCCGACCCGGCAGGCGCTTTGCCCGGATACGATTATGACGTCATCGACGAACCCACTCTGCTGAATGGCCTGCGCGTCGAACGTAATTCCCTGCGCCTTTCCAGCGGCATGCGGTATCGGGTACTTGTCCTTCCGGACCACAAAATCCTCTCGCTCAGCGCCATTGAAAAGGTCCATCGACTGGTTCAAGAGGGCGCGACCGTACTCGGGCCCAAGACAGAGCGCACAGCCAGCCTGTTGAATTACCCCGCGAGCGAGAAACGCGTGCAACAACTTGCCGATCTCCTCTGGGGGGACGCGAAGGAAGCATCCGGCATCCGCACCGTCGGCAAAGGCCGGGTGGGGTGGGGCATGGCCGCACGAGACCTGTTGGCACACGATGACGTTCTTCCGGACTGCCGATGGAATGCCCCGAACGATGCCCTCGGTTACATCCATCGGAAAACCGCCGATGCCGATGTCTACTTCGTCTCGAACCGTGCCGAGGAGAGGCTCGAAGTCACCTGCACGTTTCGTGTAAGCGGCAAGCAACCGGAATTGTGGGATCCCATGACCGGTGAGAGGTGGGATGCCGTCGTGTTCGAGCAAAATGGCGATGCCACCTCGGTGCCGCTTGAATTCCCTCCCTACGGCGCCTTATTTGTCGTGTTCCGCGAGTCTGTCGGTGAGAATGTAAAGAGTCAAGGCACGAGCAATTTTGTGACGGTCGAACAGGTTCAGGAACTCGAAGGTTCGTGGACCGTGT
>JAWODE010000160.1:0-11734 GCA_046483455.1 Candidatus Hydrogenedentota bacterium
TCCCCCCACCAGCCGGGGCTGTTTGCACCGTGGGCAAGATAGGTGCCTACGTAATGGCCGTCGCCGCGGATGCCATCGACAATGGTGTACACCTCTTTTTTGGGCAAGGGATTGACCCGGCGGAATTGGGCGTGGAAATAGGGGGTGTCGTCTGAAACCTCTTCGAGGGAGTAGTCGATCTGGTAATAGACCGTCGCCCGTTTCTCGCTCTGGTTCTCCATGGTAATGCGCCATCCCTTTCGGAAAGGCATCTGCCAATAGGAATTGAAGCCGCTTCGGGGGTTTACGCATACGGCGAGCGACGTGATGCGGGGTTCGTTGCCCATGCCCCAGCCGGCCGCGAAGAAATCCCCCACGGGGACTTCCACCGAAGGCTCGGTCTCATCATCCCAATAAAAGCGCAGGATCATAAGGCGGTAATCGCCCACTGGGGTCATCCAGATGTGGTTGATGACGCCGGAGCCTTCAATCTCGCCCAGCGTAAACGTCGTGCCCGGCTCGATGTGGACGTAGGGGTTCACCTTCCACCCCTGGCCCAGTTCGCGGGCGGCTCTGGCTGCACTGCCTTCTTCGAGGGTGGCCATCCCGCCCTTGCCTTTTTCGCCCGTGAAATTCTCGGGACTGACCGAACGCGTATCCGCGTCTTTAAGATGCATCAATTGGCCCATGTCCGTGGTTTGAGCAAAGGCAACCAATGGCGCTCCCAGCACCACCACGATAGTGATCAGGCTAATAAGGAAGGTCTCGTTCATGACAGACACAGCTCCTCTGGTTTGGTTTTCTTAACAGCCTTACGCACGCTTGACCTTACCCTGAAAGTCGGTGAAAGGTCAATAGGGGAGGCGGTTTTGAATGGAGGCCAGGTGGAGCCGACATATTGATCGCCTGCAAAAAACCCGTTACCATCGTTGAAAATGGCGGGTTTTCAGACAGCACCAGGGAAGTTGAGGACCGGCGCCCGGGAAACGGTCGTGGCGTTTCCAGGGCGGTTGCGAACAAAAAAGGACCGAAAATAATGAATTTTTCTAGTTATTGGGCTGCTGTGCTTGCGGCGTTTTTACCGATCGGCGTTGCTGCGACAGGCGCGGAGCTGCAAATCGCGACTTTTCAAGAGGATGTGACCCCGCCAGTTGGCGCCATTCTTTGCCATAACGGCGTCCCTCCTGCCAAGAAGATTGTGGATCCGTTGTCAGCGCGCGGGGTGGTGCTGTGGACGGCCGAGGACCCCATTGTGCTGTGTGCGGTAGACTGGGTCGGGATCGGGAATGAGGCACACGACGCGTGGCGCGAAGCATTGGCTGAAGCGGCGGGCACAACGCGCGAGCGCGTGGCTGTCCACGTTGTGCATCAGCATGATACCCCGGGAGTTGATTATACTTCGGAGCGGTTTTTAGCCGAGCATGGCATCAGCGGCGCGATGTTTGATGTGGCGGTGGCGGAGCGCGCGCTCGACCGCGTCACGCGGGCGGTATCGGCCGCGGTGCGGAATCCGCGGCCCGTGACGCACCTGGGCCTTGGGAAGGGCATCGTCGAGAAGGTGGCTTCGAACCGGAGAATCATTGGCCCCGATGGCAAGTGCGGGCCCATGCGTGCGAGCAGTTGCCGCAACGAAGAGCTTCGGAATGCCCCCGAGGGCACCATTGATCCCTCCCTGCGGATGATTTCGTTTTGGGACGAAGACGAGCCGATCGTATGTTTGAGTTATTACGCAACCCATCCGCAAAGCTACTACAGGCAAGGGGGCGTGAGCTGGGATTTCCCGGGTATAGCGCGGGCTGCCCGGGATGCCGCGGTGAACAGTGCGCTGCACGTGCATTTCAACGGGGCAGGGGGCAATATCGCCGCGGGCAAATACAACGATGGTTCGCCCGAGAACCGGCCTGTGCTGGCGCGGCGGCTTGCCGAGGGCATGAAGCGCGCTTGGGAAGCCACGGAGAAAACTCCTGTAACCGCCTCGGATATCCGTTGGCGTCTGCATCCGGTTTCGCTGCCTGTGTCTAAAAACTTGGATCCGGTGGCGGCTTCCGAAACCCTCGCCGATGAGGATGCCGAAATCCGCGCGCGGGTGCGGGCCGCGCGCGCCTTGGCGTTTATCCACCGCATGAAATCCGGTCACCAGATCGAATTGGCCGCGCTGGATATCGGTTCGTCGACCGTCCTGCATATGCCGGGAGAACTGTGCATCGAGTATCAGTTGGCTGCGCAGGAGATGCGTCCTGACCGGTTCGTGTGCGTGGCCGCATACGGCGACTATGGGCCAGGGTATATTTGCATTCGTGATGCCTATGCCGAAGGGGGGTATGAGCCGTCGGCTTCGCGGGTGTCTCCCGATGTCGAGGATGTGTTGATGGACGGCATGAAGGCGCTGCTGGAGGCGGCGCCTTCGGAATAATGGGTGGCCCGGCGGTCGTTGCTGTGTTGCCCGCAGATTGAGGCGGAAGTTGGCAAATCCTCCAGGGGCCGGGGCGGCTCGCGAGGCTGTGGACCACCTGCGTGGCAAGTGCTGGGCCTCGTCTTGAGCCGCATGGTGCGGCGCACCTGAACAGCACACAGAAAGGCGGCATGCATGAGCAACGGGAAAGGCAGAGGGATCGGCAGGCGGCGGTTCTTTCGGAGTGCATCGGCATTGGCTGCAGGGGCGCTTACCGCGCATTGTGGTGTAACGGGACGCGCGTCGCGGGCGCCGGGCAGCCGGAAGCGTCTGGCGACATTCGCGTGCGACGTCACCTTGCCGTTGGGGACGCCCATTTATTCGAGCTACGAGCCGCTTAAGACTATCGAGCACCCTTTGCTTGCCAAGGGCGTGGTTATTGAAGAGAACGATACCCGCTACGTGGTGTGCGCCGTGGATTGGTGCCAGCTGCGGAATTCCACCTACGATACGTTTCGGCGGAAGGTGGCGTGCGCCGCGGAAACCAGCGAAGCCCATGTGGCCGTGCAGACCGTGCACCAGCACACGGCACCTATAAGCGATGCGGATGTGTGGCCGTTTCTCGACACCGTTGAGACGCCGCCGCCGTATCCTCCCGCCGAGGTCTTCGACTCGGCTGCGGCAGTACTCGGAGAGGCTATTCGACATTCGCTCGACGGCTTGAAACCGTTTGACAGAGTCGGGACCGGTTCCGCGCGTGTTGAACGGATCGCCTCGAATCGCCGGATACCAGCGGGCGATGGGAAAGTGGGGTTTCGCGCGAGTTCGTGCCGAAATGAAAGGCTGTGCGCTCTGCCCGAGGGGCTGATCGATCCCGTGCTGCAAACGATCACGTTTGCGCAGGGCGAGCGTCCGCTGGCGCGGCTGCATTACTACGCCACGCACCCCCAAAGTTTCTACGGAGATCCGCGTGCGAGCTACGATTTCGTGGGGATGGCCCGCGAGCGCCTGGAAGACGAAGAGGGCGTGTTCCAAGTGTATTTCACGGGGTGCGCGGGCGATGTGGCCGCGGGCAAATACAATGACGGCACGCCCGAGGCCCGGCAGCGCCTGTATGAGCGTCTTTATGCGGCGATGGCGGAATCGAGCGGCGCAACCCGTTTTGTATCCGCCCCAACCATTGAGTGGACCAACGCCGATTTCCCACTCACAACGCGCCAAGACGAGGGCTATACGAAAGAGGATAACCGCACCGCGATGGCCGACCCAGAACGCCGCGACAGCTCACGTTCTGGTGCTGCCATGGCTTTGACGTATCGAGCACGCGCCGCGCGGCCCATCGAGTTGAGTGCCATGCATCTGGGCAACGTCCACGTCGTGCATTTGCCGGGTGAGCCCATGGTGGAGTTTCAGCTTTTTGCCAAGAAGTTACGCAAGCGCGATTTCGTGGCGGTCGCAGGCTATGGCGATTGTTGCGTGGGCTATATTTGTCCCGCGCGCGCCTATGAAGAAGGAGGATACGAGCCCACGGCTTCCAATCTGCGGCCGGAATCGGAAGGTCCGTTTCGCGCCGCGATAGGGGAGTCGCTGCGTGTTTGAGACGCGCCGGGTATCCGGGCGGCTGGAACGCGGCGGTGAGGCTACTCCTCGGTCCACTCTGAAAGGGGGAGTCCAAGCCCGGCGGCCGTTTCAGCAGCCTCGTTCATGATGCGTTGTTCGATGCCCGCGGCCCACGGAGCGGGCAGACCATAGAGTATTTGCGAGCTAAGTCCCTCGTATCCACCTTCGGCAAGGACCCGCTCAGAAGGAATGTAGCTGGGCACATGGTGGGCATAGGCCATGACAAAAGTGTCATGGCCGAGCAACCGTTTTAGAAAAATCGCGTAGTCCACAACCACTTCACCGGCCAGGGCCACGATGGTCTGGTCTCCCAGTTGCCAGAAGTGGATAGGATACGAATAGGTGGTGGGGAGGGCCTGGCCCGAATCCAGCGTTTCCAGAAGGCGGCGTGCACAGCGTTTCCGGTAGCCGGGCCCCTCCTCCGCCAGAGCCACCAGTTCGTCGCGGCTCGGCGGCGGCGCCAAAGCCAGTTCCACCTCCGTGAAAGCGGCGCGGAAGACGGGCTCGAGCGGCTGCATCGGTTCGGAAAGGACGCGATCGACCGCGGCGGCCAATTCGCGGCCATATTGCTGGGCCAGTTCGACCGTTCGCCGCGGCAGGGGATTCTGATCGCCCGCGCATCCTGTAAAAAACATGGCGGCTGTTTCTGGATAAGCCTTTTCGAGTTCGATTTGTGCAAAACCGGGGTAATCGCCCGACCATTCATAATGATTCAGTGTTGTGGCATGGCAGGCATAGCCAAAAAGCACCGCGAGCATGGTGTCGTCTTCGCGGGATACTCGAAGAACGGGCACGGCATGGTCTACAGGCCCTTTGAAATCATGGGTGGAAGTAATGCGGGACTCGTTGTTGTTGCGGCGATTGACGGCAAATCGCGTGACGCCGTTGGCTGCTTCAAGCCGGACAGGCATGAGTTCCCTCAATGCGTCGTCCACAGCCTCGAGGATGCGGTCCACAAGCCCTTCAGAATATTGTTCGATGAGCGCCTTGTCCTCTGCTGCGAGCGGATAAATGTCATAGAGCATGTTTTTGACAACCGGTCCCGAGTGGGTGTGTGAACTGCTGAGAATCACCTGGCTTTGCGCCACGCCGTGTGTGGCTTCGATACGCGCAAGGAGCGTTTCGGCCATATCGCGCGGGAAGCCGATAAGGTCGGTGGTAAGCAGCAGCGCCCGTTGCCCCCTGGCATCCTCGAGTGCCAGGGCTTTCACCCATAAGGGATGGATCACGCCTTCCGCGGCGCGATCGCGCGCCGCATATCCTGCAATCCACAAAGGTTCATCAGGGGTGATGTCAACCCGTGCGACACCGGCACGCCAGCCGCTCCCCGTACCAACATCCGCGGCAAATGCGCCCAAGGCAACGCATCCACCCAATACAAGCAACACCCAGTAGCAATGCAGCCGGACAAAGTTCATAATGTCTGTACCCTCACAGTTGACGTTTTTTTTGACCAGGAAATGTAACAGGTTGCAGATATATCTTCCAAGCACGCGGCGTTTTCGCGCAGGCTTGGTGAACATAAGAGTATCATCTCCGTCTGACAGGGAAAAGATTGCCGGTGGGGGGACTCAGCCGTTTGCGTTCTGGCGTTCGGGATCTGGACTTATAAGGGAGTACAGTTTATTATACACAAAGGAGTGCTTGGGTAAAGAGAATGCGAGCGCGGGTTCACGAAATGGAGGTATCGGTGATGCAGCAGAATAAGAATACGGCGGAGGGACAGCCGACACGGCGCGCGTTTCTGAAAACAACGGGCGCGGCGGCTGCGGGACTCGCCATGGCGGGCCAGCAACAAGCGCGCGGCGCTGTCGAAACGCTGGCAATGGACGGGGGGCCCAAAGCGGTGACCGTTGCGTCCGGTAACGCGTGGAAATGGCCGTTGTATGGTGACGCGGAGGAGCAGGCGGTTTTGCAGCTTTTGCGGAGCCCGAATTATAATCCCATCGCGAAGCTCGAAGAGGAATGGTGCGAGCATTTCGGTGTGCCGTATTCGAAAGCGCACTACAACGGCACGAGCGCGCTGATTGCTATGTATTTTGCGCTTAATTTGCCACCCGGCAGCGAGGTCATGGTACCCAGTTACACGTTTTTTGCATCAATCACACCGATGCGCTTTTTCGGTCTGGTGCCGGTGTTTGTCGATATCAATCCGCGTACCCTCAATTTTGACCTCGAGGATGCCAAAAAGCGTCTCACGCCCAACACGAAAGCGGTGCTTCCGGTGCACTGGATCGGATTGCCGTGTGACATGGACGCGATTTGCGATTGGGCCGAAGAGGAGGGGCTCATCGTGCTCGAGGACGCAGCGCATGCTCACGGTGCGAAAGTAAAGGGCAAGTACGCCGGCACGTGGGGCCGCATGTCAATTTATAGTTATCAGATGAGCAAGCCTTTGCCCGCGATTGAAGGCGGCATGGGTATGTACCAGAACAAAGACGATTTCGAGCGCGCCACGGCCATGGGCCATTACCAAATGCCGGGGATTGATTCAAACAGCTCGGTTTACAAGTACAAGGGCTCGGGTTTCGGTATGAAACTGCGCATGCATCCGATTGCCGCGGAACTGGCCCGCTGCCAGCTGCGCGGGCTCGAAGAACGGAATGCGGCCGGCGTTCGACAGGTGCGGCGGCTCAACGATGTTCTCACGCAGCTTCCGGGGCTCTACGAGCAAACAAGTGGACGCAGCGACGTGGAACGCCTTCACTACTCGTGGAACATGCTGTTTATCGACGAAGCCGAGGCCGGCATGTCGCGGGATGCCGCTGTAGAGGCGCTCCAGGCCGAAGGGGTGAAAGCCAGCGCGCTGAACTACACCTTGCAGCATAAACTGCCCTTGTATGCCGAGGATGAGTGGTGGCATCACAAGCCGGTGATCCCGGAGTTGCCGGGTTCCGAGCAGGCGAATGCGACCAGCATTGCGCTGCCGTATTTCACCAAAGAGGTTCCGGAGCTGGTCGATCAGTACATCAAGGCTTTCGAAAAAGTCTGGGCACACCGAAGTGCATTGGCGTGAAAGACAGGGGCGCACGGCGCATAAACGAGCACGGAAACGTGTCGAGGAGGAAGTCATGAACCGTTCGAAGGGTACGCACGGCAAAGGCATGTCGCGCCGCACATTCCTGCGCAATACGGGTGCCACCGCTGCAGGGGCTGCTGTAAGCGGTGCGGTCTACCGCACTGCCGCGGCGGGGGCCGTCGAGTCACTCGCAATGGACGGAGGACCAGCGGTGGTGACGTTCCCGGGCGACCGGATTTCGGCCGCAACCCGATGGCCGCGGTTTGGCGAGGCCGAGAAGCAGGCCGTCTGGGAAGTGCTTGAGTTGAGCTCGGGCTCGGTGTACCGGGATTTGCCCATTCTCGAGGACGAATGGCGCGAGTACCACGATGTCCCATATGCAAAGTCGCATCTGAATGGAACCAGCACGCTGACATCCATGTTTTTCGCACTCGATCTGCCTCCGGGCAGCGAGATCATGGTGCCGTCGTATACGTTCTTTGCGACGATTGTGCCTATGCGTTTCTTCGGCTATGTGCCGATCTTTATCGATATTGATCCACGCACAGCGTGCTTCGATCTCGAAGATGCGGCCAGGAAACTCACGCCGCGCACAAAAGCGATGATCCCGATGCATTCTTGGGGACTCCCCTGCGATATGGATCGCATCTGCGCATTCGCGGAGGAACACGGGTTGATCGTGTGTGAAGATGCGGCGCATGCGCACGGGGCTTCGTTGCAGGGTAAGAAAATGGGCGCATGGGGCGATATGGCCATATTCAGTTTCCAGGCGACCAAGCCGCTTCCCGCTATCGAGGGGGGAATGGGGAACTACCAGACACAGGAGTATTACGAGCGCGCGGCAGCTTTCGGGCATTATAAAGACCCGCCACGGTTCCCCGAGGACAGTCCTTACCGTAAATACAACGGGACGGGGTTCGGGCAGAAGTACCGCATTCACCCGATCGCGGCGGTGTTGGCCCGGAAACAGCTCGAGGTGCTGGACGAGCGCAATGCGGGCGTGCGGGCCCGGGTGCGGGGCCTCAACGACCGCTTGACCCAGCTTCCGGGGCTGAGGGAACCCTATTGCCGCGACGACATGGAGCGGGTGTATTACTCGGTGAATATGCTTCTTCTGGACGAGGAGAAGGCCGGGTTTACCCGCGCCCAAGTACTCAAGGCGCTTCAATCCGAGGGGGTGAGAGCCCGCTCGGGGGCGTATCCCGAACAGCACAAGTTCACCATCTACTCAGAAGAGCAGTGGTGGCACCACAAGCCGGATGTGCCCGATGTGCTGCCCGGTTGTGAAGAAGTCAACCGCTCGTGCATCTACCTGCCGCTGTTCTATGAGGATTTGCCCGAGGTAAACGAGCAGTATGTCCGGGCGTTCCAAAAAGTCTGGGCGCACCGCAAGGACGTCGCAAAAGCATAGGGGGAAATCCAGCCATTTACGGAGGGTTTTATTTCATGGGCAGGACAGGAATGATCCGTGTAGTTACAACGCTGTTGCTTGCGGGATTGACGGTTGCATGCGCAACAAAGACACTGCATGCAGCCGATACCCAGACAGCGCTGGGCGATATCGAATACCGGCTTGCGTGCCGCTTGGCAAACTATGGAGACTACCAGGATGTGGCTCTGCCGCATTTGCGTAACATCGGCGTTCGCTACGTGTTTGCCAATGTGCCCGCTCCGGGGGATGCCGGCGCGGAAATGGCGCGGCTCGCCGAATATGGCCTGAAGCCTCTTGTGATACGTGGAAGCGCCGATTTATCGAAAGAATCGAGCGTCGAAGAGCTGGGGCAGCAGGTGGCCGTGTGCGAAACGATGGGCGTGAAATACATGTTTCTCTCGGCCAAACGGCATGATGCGCCCAAAGAGGTAGCATACGAGCGTTTGCGCCGGGCGGGCGACATTGCCGCGCAACACGGGGTAACTATTGCCCTCGAAACGCATCCCGACCTCGGGACGAACGGCGATGTGCATCTCGAGACGATGAAGGCCATTGACCATCCGAATATCCGCGTGAATTTCGACACCGCCAACATCACCTATTACAACAGGAACACCGACGCGGTTGCCGAATTGAAGAAGATCATCGACTATGTGGCCACCGTCGAGATTAAGGACCATACCGGCGAGTTCGAGACATGGAATTTCCCGGCCGTGGGACAAGGGAAGGTGGATGTGCCAAGCATACTCGAACTGCTTCGCGAGCATGGCTATCGAGGGCCGATCACACTCGAATTCGAGGGGATCAAGGGGGTCGAGCTGAGCGAGACGGAAACCAAGCTCGCCATCGCCGAATCGATTGCCTACATTCGATCACTCGGCCGGTTCGAATAACCAGGGGCAAGAGAGAGCCTGTCTGATTGGGATGGTACTGAGCGGCGGTTATGCGAGGCTATGGCCGCCGCTTTCACCCGGCAGCGAGGAGAAGGCCTTTCATGAATTATGAGACGCAGAGCAGTCTGCAAGTGCCCGACTACATTATGATGACGGCGTATTTTCTTCTGATGCTTGCCATCGGCGCCTATTTTTACCGCTACATGCGGCGCATGAAAGATTATTTCAGCGGCGGCAATACCATCCCCTGGTGGTTGAGCGGCGTGTCGTTTTATATGAGCAGTTTCAGCGTCGCCGCCTTCATTTTCTATCCATCGCTGTGCTACCGGTACGGATGGGTTGGGGTAACCTTGTTGTGGGTGGCGGTACCGGCCACCTTGTTCAGCGTATTGCTGTTCGCCAATCGCTGGCGGCGCGCACGCATCGACAGTCCGGTCGAGTATCTCGAGACCCGCTACAATCCCGCCCTGCGGCAAGTCTTTGCATGGCAGGGTATTCCGGTTCGCATGGTGGACGACGGGATCAAGCTTTTCGCCACGGGAAAGTTCATCTCCATCAGTACAGGCATTGATATTCGCTATAGCATCATCGGCGCTGGCGGCATTATGCTGGTGTATACGTTCATGGGCGGTCTCTGGGCGGTGACGGTGACTGATTTCATTCAGTTCGTGGTGTTGGCCGTGGGCGTTCTGATCATCCTTCCCCTGTCGTTCGAGCGGGCAGGCGGTGCGGGAGCGGTACTCGAGAATTCGCCCGAGGGCTTCTTTCGTTTAACCGCTCCGGAGTTCGGGTGGTCGTACGTAATCCCGCTCATCCTGCTTTATTCGCTGGCGTGGAGCAGTATCAATTGGCCGCTGATTCAACGGTATTACTGTGTGCCCAAGGAGCGTGACGCCTTAAAGGTGGGGTGGCTGGTGGTGGCCCTGTATGTAATAGGCCCCCCCATCATGTTTCTTCCCGCGATTGCGGCGCGGCAGTTTGTGCCCGAGCTTCAAGACGCCGGCGATATCTATCCCATTTTGTGCGCCACTTTGTTGCCCGCGGGTATGCTGGGTCTGGCCATCGCGGCCATGTTTGCGGCCACCATGTCCACCCTGAGCAGCGACTACAATGTCTGCGCGGGCGTGCTTACGAACGATGTCTACCGCCGTCTGGTCCGGCCCGGGGCGTCCCAGAAGGAATTGGTGACCGTTGGGCGCCTGATGACGCTGCTCATCGGTGTGATTGCCTTGGGCACCGCCCTGCTTATGGCGCGTGGCCAGGCCGAAAGTATGTTCCGAGTGATGGTGACGTTGTTTGGGGTGGCGACCGCTCCGGTGGCGGTTCCGATGTTGTTGGGGCTTCTCTCACGGCGTTATTCCAGCCGAAGCGCGATCATGGGATTTCTGTGTGGTACTGGTGTGGGTCTCCTGTTATTTGCTTTGTCGTTTCGAACCAGTGAGTTAACCCTGGCGGGGATCACGTGGCTCCCTGATAACAGCGTTTTGCGACTGGGGAATCTGGAAGTTAAGCTCGAGATCGCCATGTTTTTGAGCACGGCGATAGTCACGTATGGAGTGATGGAACTCGTCAGTCGCCTAAGGCCGGCCGCTGCCGCTGAACTCCAACGGGCCGACGTTTTTCTCCAACGTCTGCGCACGCCCATCGGGGCGCTCCCTGACGACGTGGCGGCGGAAGCCGGTTCCCGGGCGGCCATGTCGCCGTTTCGCATTGTGGGCGGATGCATCGCAGTGATCGGAATAATGATGCTGGCTATGTTGCCCTGGATATCGACCGATACGCCCCGGACCATGGAGATCTTGTTGGGAGTGATTCTGCTGGCCATCGGATCGGTGCTTGTATGGGCAAGCACCCGAGCCAAATCCGTTCGGTCCGATCCTTGAACGCAGGAAGGCCAGGCCTTTTTTCGGGATAAAGCGGTGCGCATGGAAAAGGAGCGGTTGGATATATTGGTGCAACGGTTCCTCGGGGTGTCCCGCTCGAAGGCGCGGGGGCTTATCCAGACCGGCTATGTGTTTGGACCGGACGGCCGCAAACTCGACAAGCCGGGCATGCGCTTGGAAAATGGTACGGCTCTCGATATACGCGAAGAACCGCGTTTTGTGAGCCGGGGCGGCGAAAAGCTCGAGGCGGCGTTTGAAGCATTCGATTTCAATGTTAATGGGCGTGTGGCCATCGATGTTGGAGCCTCGACGGGAGGCTTTACGGATTGTCTTCTGCAACATGGGGCGGCCTATGTGTACGCGGTAGATGTAGGATACGGTCAATTGGCCTGGCGGCTCCGGCAGGACGCGCGCGTAGGTGTTTTAGAACGCACGAACATTCGAAACCTTTCCCCAGAAGGGATGGACCAATCTCCGGACGTGTTTACAGCCGACTGTTCGTTTATTTCGCTGCGC
>JAWODE010000197.1:0-2504 GCA_046483455.1 Candidatus Hydrogenedentota bacterium
CCGCAGCCTGTACCGCCGCCAGTTCCGGCCGGTCCAGGTCCAGTTTCGACAGCACCTCCTCGGGCTTTAGTGAGTGCAAGTCAGCCGAGCTTTCAGTCGCGGCCATAGCTCTTTTCACGATGACCGTCTCCAAAAACAGCTGTGCTGTAACCAAAAGAAGCAGCAGCATCAACACATTTACCAAGGCTTTCCACACTGTCATTTGTCCTCCATTATAAACTCTGCCATCACAGGCATATGGTCGCTTAAGGCGTACGAAGCCGGGTCATCGCGCCCGGGGATAAACGGTGGTTTGTTCAGCACCGCGGCCCGGCGGGCGGTCTTGGCAAGTTCAGGGGTTGCCCAAACGTAATCGATGCGCTTGCCGGGCTTCATACTCGAGAAGGTGGGTTCGTCGCCAATCCCCATAGCCTTCCCAACATCCACCAAGCCTGCCTTCTCCCAACGGGCATACTCGGGTTCCTTCGGTCGATGGTTCAGGTCGCCCTGGAACAGTACAGGCAGGCTTTCGTGCAATTGCGCGATAAGGTCGAGGACCGCCCCGACTTCGCGCATCCGCGTCTCATGGTCGCTCGGGTGAAGGTGGACGCTTACCAGATGGATTGGCCCAAACGGCGTCGTAAGCTTCGCGCGGCCCAAATGACGTGTGAACAAGGCCTTGTCGTGAGCATCGCCGGCGGAGGGACGGTTCTCCGATTCCTCGATCTCGAAGCGCGTGACCAAAGCGCCCGGCCATCCTCCCGGGAAATAGGCATGGTGCATGCCGAGAGCCTTCGCGAACCGCGCCACGTGTTCCTCGGGCGGCCCCTCTTGCAACGTGACGATATCGGGCGAAAAAACCTCGAGCGCTTCAGCCGTCAACTCGGGATGCCGGTCGCGACGCTCCTCGATACGCTCACGGGTTCTGGGTAGATTGGGGTACCCACGAAACCCCAGCACGTTGTACGAAATCGTCCGTAGCAGCCCCTTATCTTCAGCCGCGCGCACACCTTGCGCAGAGCCGAGAAACCCCGCCGCCGCAAGCCCGAGAAATCTTCGCCGGTTGAACATGCCCACATCCTTTCCGCATTAAAAAAATCAAGCCCAGCATTTCCCAAATGGATTTAACCACAAGCACGTATCGTCTTCAACAAAACATGAGGCAATCCTGAAACGATCCAGCGCAGGGTTGCCCCAGCTCTCGCGATTCCGTATCATAAGAGTCATCCTCGATAGGTAATGGCGAAGTCCAAGGATTCCCGCCACGCACTACCCATGACAACCCTTGGAGGTTTTTATGTTAGCCAGACGTATTAGAATCAAAGAGGGATTCACCCTCATCGAATTGCTTGTCGTTATCGCCATCATTGGCATTCTTGCCGCGATTTTACTGCCCGCTCTATCCCGGGCCCGCGAAGCAGCCCGGCGTGCGGCGTGCGCCAACAACCTCAAACAGATGGGCCTCGCCTTCAAAATGTACGCGAACGAATCGCCCGGACAGAAGTGGCCGCCGCGGATGATCCGCAATGTCTTTGGAGACCTTTCGGATACCATGATCTTTAACGGGCCGTCGATGTATCCGGAATACATCACGGACCTCAACGTCGTGTGGTGTCCGTCGGCATTGCATGGGTCTCCACTCGAGCGCTACGATGAAGGCAAACGGGGACCGGGCAACAAAGACGGCATCATCCAACCCGAAGAATTGGTCAAGTCGCCTTTCAACTACACGGGCTGGCTGTTTATGGACGCCGTCAACTTCCTTGGGCCCAAGGTGGGCGAGCCCGGCAGCGGTGTCGGCGGCCGGTACCACCACCCGGATTACCTGGGCACCCCGCTTGGGGAATTGGGGGCGGCAAATGCGTCGACACACGGTGCGGTGTCCGATGAAGACTACGATTTCTCGGCTACGTTTCCCGGCACCCAGGCGGGCGGAGGCAGCACGCTGTACCGGCTCCGCGAAGGCATCGAGCGCTTCCTGATTACCGACATCAACAACCCCGCCGCAGCCGCGCAATCGCAAAGCACCGTCCCTGTCATGTGGGACCATCTCACGCCGCAAATAAAAGGCTCGACCCACGTGCCGGCCGGCGTGAATGTGCTGTACATGGACGGCCACGTCAAATTCTCACGATATCCGGGCGAATCGCCCTGGATGGTAACCATCGACGGGCCTCGCATCATGGGTCGCTATGATCGCGAGTTTAAATAGACACCGTCGCGCGCGGCTCCAGGCCTTGGGCATAGAACAGACTCTGTGCGGCATACTCGCCGCGGACTGCTAACAATAGCTGGGATTTCCGTCCAGGTTTCGAAAAACTGTGTTTAATCAAGCGCGCCACCGATGGCTGTTCACGCTCTTGCTGTTTCTGGCAATGGCGGTGCTGGTGATGCTCGGCAAAATTCAGGAAGCGGAAACAATGATAGAGACCAAGACATAGCTGAATGCTCTTTTTGCCTGTTGAAGGCCGGTCACCGCGCGGTAGCATCGATACCTTCTATATCTTAAATACCGACAATTGGAG
>JAWODE010000204.1:0-7987 GCA_046483455.1 Candidatus Hydrogenedentota bacterium
CATTGACGAACTAAACCGTGCAATCACCGACCCGAAGATTGTCTACCTGCGGAACGACATCAAGAGTCTCCGACAGGACGCCCGTGACAATATCGTCATCTTCACGCAGTATCAGGATACCCTCGACCATATTCGGCACACACTGACCGATACACACCCGAATGTCGGCACCTACAGCGGGTCTGGCGGGAGTCGATACGACGCTGAAACTGACTCGTGGGAGATGGTCGGGAAAGAAACAATCAAACAGGAATTCACCAGCACGGGTGGGACGAATATCCTAGTCTGTACGGACAGCGCGAGTGAGGGGTTAAATCTCCAGACAGCAGATGCCCTCATCAACTACGACTTGCCGTGGAATCCGATGCGGGTTGAGCAGCGTATCGGTCGTATCGACCGAATCGGACAGACCAATCCAGTGGTCAAAATCATCAACTACGCCTACGAGGATAGCGTCGATGGGGACATATACGAAGAGTTAGAGAATCGCCTTGACCTCTTCGAGGACGTTGTTGTTGTACAGATATCGACTTCCGGAATCGCGCCCAAACCCCAGGCGTAACGATAGGCCGCCAATGTGTTTTCCGGCACTTCCTTCAGCCCGCCTCGATGCGCCTGAAACTGAACCGCATTCAGCTCCGGACCCGGCACAGCAGCCGCCAACAACACGGTAACGCCACACACAACCGTCATCATGATATTCCTCCTTCGATAGCCACAGGCATAACGTGAGGCCAAATACTGTAACGCGCGAAAGCATCCAGGTCTTCGTCGGTCTGCAACGCTTTCCGTCCAAACCAGACTGAATGTTTTCCCGCCTGGCAGAGCGCCCACCCTACATAGGTGGCTTCCCTCGACGTCATCTCGCGATTCAACGACCAAACCGGGTTGTCGTAATAATTCCCGTAAGACAACCGCAGTTTGAGAGCACGCAAGAACGGCCGCCAGCCGTTAACGGCCTCGGCCACCATACACTCCCATCCCATGAAAGGACTGTATCGCGCCACATGCGCCGTCAGGTCGATGGCGCGCGCGGCAATGCCCGGATCCGCATAGTCGCTGCAATACTTCATGTTCATCGCATCCGGCCGGACTTCGCGTATCCGCTCCATGACCGTTTGTTGGGCGCGCGGCGTAAGCTTTGAGCGCCAGCGGACAATATTGCGGAAATCGGGATCGTCGCAACTGCCCTCGCCTTGCGTCCACACGGGAAATGGCTTATCCAGGGCCGCCCTGTAAGTGGCGCGGCAATAAGGGCATCCGCACGGGTTAGGGCTGACAAAACCGATTTCATCAAGCATGTATCCCTCCGGCCGGGTGCGTTCCGCAAACGAGGCCAGGTAATCGCCATAGGCTTTGAGAAAGTCCGGGTTATGAATACAGGCCCAACGCCAAGGTTCGCCTGTGCGCACATCAGTTTGCAACCAGTCCACATGCGCCAGCATTCTTGGATAACTGGCGTAGGAAAAAACGGTAAACTCATGGTGTTCAACAACCTTAATGCCGTGACAATGGCAAGCCTCGACCACGATACGGCCATATTTTTCAATGAGGTCATACTCCCCGGGATAGCTGCGCCGGAAATGGCGTCCGTTGTAGAGCACCCCCGTAACGCCGATCTCCGCGAGCCGTGTAGCCCGTGCGTCGGCCGCTGCCGCATCGGCGAGATTCAGGCGATCAGCCAGATTGTTACCGGCCCAGCTCAGGAAGGAAGCGTTGTAGAACGATTCATCGAGTTCTTCATAACGGCGGGGCTCCGTCCCAACTGAAATATCTTCCCCCAACACATCCCCCGCCAGCCCCAAGCAGGCGAGCAAAAATGCAATCCTCTTCATCACACTCATTTCCTGTTTCTCGCAAGCCGATTCACCTCCGACCGTTGGATTCGGTTATACGGCATCCCCTTATGCAAGGCAAATGGAGCGCGCCAAAGCCATACCAGTCCTGCACTGGCTAAATGCCGTGTATTTGCCGCCTTGCAATAAACCGTTTCAGCGAGCCGCGGGACGCAGGAAGCCAAGATGGATAGCGACGACGGCAAGAATAGCCCCTACCAAATCGGAAACAAGGTCGAGGGACGTGTTGACGTATCCGCCCACGCCGGTCTCAGGCATAAGCACGGTCGCGATGAACTCGATAATCTCGTTGAGACCGCCCACGCCCAGCCCAGCCATTGCCACGACAATATAAAGCGCGGCGCCGTGTTGAAGTTCCGCTCGCAGATACGGCCGGAGAAGATGGTACATGAGCAGCGTAGCCACACCGAACCCGACAATGTGCACAAACTGGTCGTAGCGAAAAACAGGAACCTCGGATGGCAGCGGCACCAGCATCACGCCGTAAAGTACACCGTCACCGACCCGGATGCCGCCGCCGCAGAGATGCAGAACGGCCCATACCACGAGACCCCACAGGATAGGCAGTGGGTAACGCACACGATCATTGGTCAGTGCAATCACCACCATGAAAAAGACGATCACCGCCACATACAGGAGAAATTCGTAATTCTGACGGTAGCTGAAATACACGGTAAACGGCACCAACACCAATAGCAGCACCACAAGAGGGCCTACGTGCCCGCGTTCCAGCCTGAACATGCCTTCCACCCTCCTTTACGTGACGTTAAGCGCCCGCACCATGATTCCAAAATTCAAGCGCCGCGGAATTACTTACAGCTCGACCATGCGCTGGAACTCCTTGGACAATTTGGCGACACCGGTCTTGGTGACGCGGACGCCGTTTTCCCAGCGGAGGCCAAAATCTCTATCTTGAAAGAACGTATCCACCTGAAATGTCATGTTTTCTTGAAGCTTATAATTGGAAGTGGACTCCATCCAGGGGCGTTCGACTTCCATCATACCGATACCGTGACAGGGACCATACAGCATGTACTCTTTGAAACCCCGCTCTTCGACGAACTCCTCGTACTCGCGCACCACCTCGGCAGCAGGCTTGCCGGCCCGCATCAGTTCCGCGGTTTTGAGATGCGCCTCAAGACCGAATTCCACAAGGCGCTTCTTGCGCGCGGGCAATTTCCCGATCGAGCACGGCAAACCTACGCTCGACGAATACCCGCCCACACGCGCCCCGATGTTGAGCTGGATGATCTCGTTGCGCTTGATCTTTTTGTGGGTGGGACGCGAGATCGCATGTTTGGTGCCGCGGCCGGAGAAACAATAGAGTGGATGACCTTCGTATTCGCCGCCGTTTCTATAAATCTCGCGCTGCGCAATGCCGATCACCTGGAGTTCCGTCATGCCAGGTTCTATCTCATTGAGAATCGCGGCGATGGCTTGTTCGCTGATTTTATAGGCTTGTTTCATCAGGCGTATTTCGCTCGGGGTCTTGTCGACGCGCAGGCTCGTTAACGTCTCGTCGGCTTTCACCAGTTTGACGCCCCGCAACTCGCGCTTGAGGCTAAAGTAAACCGGAAGCGGCATGATCGAGAAACCAACGAGGCCGAGTTTTTTGAGTTTGCGCCGGCCCATGGCCATACGCACCACATCGGGGAAATGGGCCACGGGGATTCCCGGGTACTCCGGGTCCGCCGACTCGCGATATTCGACCATCATCGCGATGTTCGGAATCACGCTGCGGCCTTGGGCATAGGCTTCGCTTTCCGGACCAATGATAAGAACCGGGGTGCCCTTCGCGGGCACAAACACCCCCGCCGACTCGAATGTCGGCCAATATTCCGTAAGATACCGGACATTCGCAAAATCCGCCTCATTCGAATGCACAAGCGCCGCATCCAACCCGGCCTGCCGGATGTTCTTCTGAAATTTCTTCATCCGCTCTTCGTACTCGGCCTTCGCAATCGCCCGCATGTCATGTCTCCTTCGCTGCTTGTTGTGCTTGCAAAAATTCCGCCCCCTGTTCCAAAAGCGTTTCTATAAGCAGATCAAGTTGTTCCGCGGCATAGGGCCCGCAGTTTTTCACAATAAAAGGATCGGGAAGCACAGCCCCCTCGCCGTAGTGTATCTCACCCTGCGGCATGGGATGAAACTCCCACGGATGGAAATAGAAGCACAGGAAAGGCTCGGCTCCCCGGCTTTCGCAATACCCCGCGAAACCGTCGATATGGCGCATCAAAGCGTTTGCGCCTTCCGTGCGAAAAAGCGGCCACTGGTCCATGTCCCGGCCATACGGGTCCTCGGATTTCATCGAGAGATCGGCAAATGCGGGCAACTCCACAATCCGGAGGTCGCCGTGTTGTGTCCAGTCCTCGCGGCTGGGATGATAGGGGCGTAAACGTTCCCGAAAGTAATACATGGGATAGGTCGCATCCGCCATATACCCCAAGGCATCCAGCGCATTCACCACGGCGGTCGAGCCGAACAAACGGGGACAGCGAAACGACACGGGGCGCACGCCCGCGGTTTCTTCGATCCACTCGGTGCAAAGCTGCAAACGTCGCGGCACCTCTTCAGGTAGAATCGGCATCATACCCGGGATATCGAAAAGCGAATCGCCGATGGTTTCGTGAAACAGCGTATGCGCGCCTACCTCATGTCCCTCTTCTTTGACTTTTTGGACGGTTTCAGGGTGTTTTCGCGCAGCATCTCCCGTAAAGAAAAACGTCGCGGTAATCGCCCGCCGCTGGAGAATGTCCAGAATAACCGGTGTCCCGTGCAAAATGCCCTCGTAGTAAGGCGTCCAGCTCCCGACATCCGTTTCCATGTCAAAACCGAGAACAACTTGCATAGGACTTGCGTTTCTCCTCGCCGCCCGCTTCATCTATGAAGCGAACAAACGCCTCCGCTCCTGTTTAGGCAAGACGTTAAGTGGTGTCCCCCTCTTCACGGCTCCCACAACTCAACTCTAGCAAATGTCCCTCTGTCTTAACCATTTCTATTCTAAGCCCAACTGACGCCTTGCCCATTCCTCCCGCTGAATCAGCCCAATCGCTGGCAAACAGGTGTGAAATATTCCACCCGGATTTGTGCCGGGCAACGTTCTGTTTGCGAACCGCCTTTAAAACATATACCATGCTTCGGATTCCGGTCGGGGGACCGCTCTGTATCCATCGGGAATAAACAAGACGCCGGATACGGGAGACTGGAAAGCGCAGGGGACGACTATGACGAATTTCTCGTGGATCGATGGCAGTATCGTGGGTCTCTATATCCTTGCCACCATGATTGCGGGCATCGCGGTACGCAAATATGTTGGAAAGGTCGAGCATTATCTCATTGCCGGACGCGAAGTCAACCTATATCTCGGCATCGCCTCCCTGGCGGCCACCGAATTCGGCATCGTTACGTGCATGTATACGGCGGAAAGCGGCTACGTGAACGGTTTCGCGGGCGCGACGCCCGGCGTCCTGGCAATGCTCGCCATGTTTTTCGTTGGTCTTACGGGATTCTGCGTGAAACCCCTCCGCGACGCAGGCGTGATCACGATCCCAGAATTGTTCGAATTGCGCTATGGGTCACGCATTCGGTGGGCAGCCGGGGTCGTTATCGTCTTAGGCGGACTGCTCAACATGGGCGTCTTTCTCCGCACAGGTGGCGATTTTCTCGTGGTGGTCTGCGGGTTTAACCCGAAATATCTCGAGATTACCATGACGGCGCTGCTGATATTTGTCGCCATCTATACGGTGCTCGGCGGTATGTTGTCGGTACTGGTCACCGACTTCCTTCAATTCGTCGTGATGAGTGCGGGACTCCTCACGGTGACCATTCTAGTTCTCGTGAACGTAGGCTGGGACCGATTAACGGAAGCGGTGCAACTGCGGTATGGCGAGGGCGGCTTCAATCCATTCCTGCATCCGGAAATGGGCTGGGAGTACGTCGTCGCGAACGCCATGCTCAGTGTCGCCATGGTATTGACGTGGCAAACAACCATTCAACGTCTGCTGGCGGCAAAGGACACAAAGACGGGACGGAAGGTGTATACGCGAACCAGCTTCTTTTTTCTGAGCCGTTGGCTGATCCCCGGCTTGTGGGGCATTGCCGCTCTCGCTATCCTCACCCCCGAAGAGGTCGGCGACAACACGCTTTTCGCCATGCCCATGCTCTTAAGCCGGATCGTTCCCGTGGGCGTTATGGGCATCCTTGTCGCCGCCATGCTTGCCGCCGATATGTCGACGGATGCCGCCTACATGCTCTCGTGGTCCAGCGTCATTTACAACGATATTCTGGCGCCGATTCACAAGCGGCAATGGCCCGAAAAACGCGGCATTTTGGTCAGCCGGGCCATCGTTGCCCTCATCGGTGTGTTTCTGCTCTTTTACGGCCTCTGGTATCCGTTACAAGGTAATTTGTGGGATTACCTGGCCGTCACGGCAAACATTTATCTATCAAGTATGGTGGTGCTACTTGTCGCCTGCTGTTATTGGAAACGCGCGAACAACTGGGGCGCCACCGGCGCTATCATCTGCGGAGCCGTTGTGCCGATTACATTCCTGGTCTTGGAACAACTCCCGAGCACACGGCACTTCGCAAAGGATATCGTTGGACCACACATCTCCAACATCACTACCTATCTGACCACGGCGGCTGCAATGATAGTTGGCTCGTTGTTAAAACCGCAATCGAAGCCGCTCGAAGAGAAAGGACAGAGCATTAATGCGTGAACACTGGTTTTGGTGGCTAGCGACGGTAGCGGTTGTGGTTTGGTATTCAACCATCACCATCTATGTTGCCATTCGCGGAGCAATCGACATCAGAAGCATGCTGAAACGGTTAGGCCGTCATAACGACGAGTAATCCAGACGACTCTTTCTACACGTGATTACGTTATTGAAGTTAATCCCGTCCTTTCCGAGGGGATAGCCCAGGAGTCGCGCTTCCAAACTACGAACCCATCACGCCGAAGAATTCAAGGGCGTGTCGGAACAGCAATAACGCGAAGCACAACAACAACACGCCTAGAACACGCATGATGTAACGGTAAAATTTCCCCCTGAGGAAGCGCCGCGACTTACCCACCGAAATGGCCACAAGAACCTTGGCCCCTATAAGACACGCGTAAAAACCGGCAAGAAACACTGCTGCAATAGCCGGGCTTTCTTCCCACCCCTGGACGATGATTGGAGCTCCTACCGTCAACCAAAAAAGATAGGGGTGCGGGTTCAGGAAATTGACGAGCATGCCCTTGCCCAAAGACCGCGGTGCAATGCCTTGAAGATTCGGCTCAAAACCGGTGGTCCGAAAGCTTTCGTAAGCTAAATACGAGAGAAACAGGCTGCCACATACTGTGATTCCCCCAAGGAAGATATGGGAATTGGCCACGTATGTCAGCACAGATGTGGATAGCAGAATAATGGGCGCGTCCGTCAACAATGGCGCCACAGCCACTTTGATGCCCTCGCGCGCGCCATGCTTGAGAGATTGGGAAATGACAAGTGCCAAAAACGGGCCCGGCGAAAAACCTGCCGACAGACCAAGCACGATTCCTGCGCTCAGAGAAGCAAACATAATAACTTACATGGCGTGAAACGACACCCTCTTTCGACCTTGCACTCACCACCGCATCCTTCCCCGTCAGTTTCGCCTTGGGAACAAAGCTCTTCGCTGTCGGGCTCCCCCCCGCTGGACGCATCAATCGCACTATCCTCGTCCCAATTTGGCCTCATGCGAGGCAGCCACCGAACGGCGAAACAGGCAACAAACGGGCTAAAAGACATTGCCCTCAATCCCTTGGTCGCCTTCAAGAAAATACCTGTGCCACAACTCGAGGGTCACCATTCGCCCCACCAACGGCAAATATGCTTTTCGTCCCCTAAAGAGTTCACTGACAATCTTTCGTACCGCATCCGGCCGGAAATATCCACGGCTGTCAGTGCGCGCATCGAAGAGAATAGACCGAATAAACTCTTGAAGAGCCGCGTCTCGTTCCATCCACGCATTAAAATCCATCGCCACTTTCTGTTTTCTTCTTAAAGGAGGCAGACATTTTCCTGCCCCCCGCTGAAAAAACGCTTTTCCATATCGGAACAGATGGCGGCCTACGGGAGAATCCGCGGGTAGCCCTGTTCGCTCGT
>JAWODE010000237.1:0-4623 GCA_046483455.1 Candidatus Hydrogenedentota bacterium
GCAACAAGATTGAACGGGGTTGCCGCGGCTACCGCCGCTGTGCTTTTCAGGAATGTTCTTCGCTTCACCCGAGTGCTCTTCATGTCTTCCCCTCCTTCATGAATCTTCTGGACTATTTTCAAGTATAAGGGGTGAGAGAAGAGTGCTCAATTAGTCCGGATATTTCACAGCCTTGGGCCGGCGAGCCTGTGCTGCCTTGGGTAGCACATGTTGCATGAACACGTTGCGCTTGCTTCAACGCTCGACGAGACTGTGAATATCCCACACTATGTGATCGCGCAAAATGTCCGATGCGTTCTCCGTAAACTCAAGTTGGCGCGTTTTCTCACAACACAGGTGAACCTGAGTTGTGAGAAATGCGCGTTAGAGATACACGGCTCCATACCGCTGGGCAAGGCCGGCGAGAGGCAGGTGGTCGCGTTGGGATAACAGAGGATCGCGCTCGAGGATGCTTTCGGCTTCGCGACGGGCGCGGTCGAGAAGGCGGACGTCGCGGAGCAGGTCGGCAACGCGCAGGTCGCTCATGCCGGACTGACGCACGCCGCGAAACTCGCCGGGCCCGCGCAATTCGAGGTCGGCTTCGGCGATGACGAATCCGCTGTTGGTGGTGCACATGATCTCGACGCGCTTTTTGCCTTCGGGGGTCTTGTGTTTGCCCAGAAGAAAACAGTGCGACGGTTCAGAACCCCGTCCAACACGGCCCCGGAGCTGGTGGAGCTGCGTCAGGCCGAATTGGGGGGCGTCTTCGATCACAATGGTCGTGGCATTCGGACAATCGATGCCCACTTCAATCACGGTGGTCGTGAATAACACGTCAATTTCGCCCCGCTTAAACTGGTGCATAACGGTGTCTTTTTCCCGAAACGCCATGCGTCCGTGAAGGAGCCCTGTGTTGAGGTTTTGAAAGGGTCCCGCGGATAGTTCCTTGAAATGGTTGATTACCGAGGTTAGATCGCGTTTGTCGGATTCCTCGACGAGGGGACATACGATGTAGGTCTGGAAGCCTGCCTGGGCCTGTTCGACGATGTATGCGTAAAGGTCTGCTACCTTTGCCGGAGTGATTCGCCGCGTTTTGATGGGTTGGCGCCCGGGCGGAAGTTCGTCGATCACGCAAGCATCCATTCCCCCGTAGACGGTAATGGCCAAGGTGCGGGGGATAGGCGTCGCGGTCATGTGGAGAATATCGGGATGCGTACCTTTGCGCACGAGCATGTCGCGCTGCACGACTCCGAACCGGTGTTGTTCGTCAATGATGACGAGGCCGAGGTTTCGGAAATCGGTTTTCTCCTGGAGTAGCGCGTGGGTACCGACCAACACATCCACATCGCCCGAGGCCGTGAGTCGACGCACCTTGGCGGCCGAGGCTGTCGAGCCCGTTAATATTTCGACGGACAGGCCGAGGGGTTCGAGTGACTCGCGCAGGTTCAGAGCATGCTGTTCTGCGAGGATTTCCGTCGGAGCCATCAGGGCGGTTTGGTAGCCTCCATCTGAGGCTGCGGCGACTGCATGAAGGGCCACGACCGTTTTCCCGCAGCCTACGTCGCCTTGTAGTAACCGTACCATAGGGCGGGGCGACGCCATGTCGGCGAGAATATCAGCGACGGCGCGTTCTTGGGCCTTTGTCAGAGCAAACGCCAGCGAGTCGCGTAGCGTCTGCAGGTTGGCACCCTCGATAGTGTGGCGGTACCCTTTCTGTTCATGCGCACGTCCGGCGCGACCTTGGAGGATAGCGAGTTGGATGCCCAGCAGTTCCTCGTAAGCGAACCGATCGCGGGCCTTGCGCGCTTCTTCCATGGTGGCCGGAAAATGCACCGCTTCGATGGCGCGCCACACGTTGCGATGGGGCCAGTGTTTTCGCATTTCGGCCGGTAGCCGGTCCTCGACGAGTTTTCCGGCTTCATCAAGTGCGATGCGGACCCATCGGCGGAGCATGCGCTGCGAGATTTTTTCGGTGAGGCGGTATATGGGCACGATACGGCCGGTGTGCAGGCGGTCTTCTTCGTCATTCGACAACACTTCGTAGTCGGGATTTCGGAGGCAGAGCCCCTTCCATTTTCCGACGGTTCCGGTAAAAAATCCCTCTTTTCCGGGTTTTAATGTTCGCGAAAGAAACCCGAATCCGAACCAAATGGCTTTAATTTCGCCCGAATGGTCGCGAAGGAGTGCTTCGGTAGCGGATAAACGCCGCCGAAGCCGTCGAGCGCGGGAATGTACCACCTCGGCTTTGATGGTGGCGGTATCTCCTTCTTTCAGCCGAGCAATGGAAGTGAGGCGGCGTCGGTCCTGGTAGCTCCGGGGGAAATGGAATAGCAAGTCGCGGATAGTGGCTATGCCCAGGTTGCCTAACAATTCGGCGCGCTTGCCACCGATCCCGGACAGCGAGGCAACGGGTTGGTCCAGGGGAGCCGGGGCGATTTTCGAGGACTCGCTTTTGCTGGTTTTCGGATTATCGGTCAAGACGGCCCCTCACGATTTCCGATTGGGTCCCCCGTCGGCGGTTTTGTTGGGTTTTCCAAGGCGTTTATAGAGCCAATTCGGCGTCCTCGAGAACGTAGAAGAACTTTGGTCCGTCCTGTTCCCGTAAGTCGAATGTACCTGTGGCGGCAATGGCCGTTCCCTTGGTTAATTCTATTGGTTTTGCGGTCCGTACGTATATCGCCTGGTTCAAGGGAGGAACCTTTTTCCAGTAACACTCGAGAGGTAAGGGAGTCAAGATAAACTCGGTCACGCCTTGGAATTTCTCGGCGTGGGTATGGCCCAGAAGAAGTTTCAACACGGGAGTGGGAAGGGGCAACATCGAGGCACGCTGATGAGCGTTGAATGTTGACCGGCTGACACCAGTGATTGGAATCCCATACCCCACTGCCGTGACATTTTTGCCGGTCAGTTTCTTCACCGCCGGGGGGTAATCGGGAACGGACTCGAATTCGCCTTTTGTTTCCTCCAGAAGTCTCCAATTAATTGGTCGAACCCCGCGATCAATTAGTGTCTGCCGTACGCTCCTTGTGTTTTGCGCGTATGAATCGGCGAGGCGATGAAGGCGGTACGCCTGATTAAACGCGGCGATTCCAAGGATGACAACTACAATCCCGGCAAACGTTACTAACTTCTTCATAAACGGCATTCCCTGGTTGAATTCGCAGACGGTTTTTGTTACATCCTTGCGGCTTCTCCACAAGGTCTTATGTGAGCATCGCAAGCGACTGGAATGCTTCATTCTGGCGCATTCGCGCCTCGGAACGCAACCAGGGCGCCCGTTTTTGCGGTGGGTATTAAAAAGTATTAAAATGGCCCAAAATGTACTGGAGAATTGCCATGGCTTCTTCCAAGAAGTACGAGATTATCACGTTCAAAGCAGACGAACGTCTTTCTCAGGCGATGGAGGGAATTGGTAACCGCTCTGAATTCATCCGTCGAGCTATTCTGGCTGCGCTTGAGAACGTTTGTCCCCTTTGCCTCGGGGCGGGCACCCTTACCCCGGAACAGCGAGCGCATTGGGAGCGTTTTTCCCTGACGCATAACATTCAGCAATGCGAGAACTGCCATGCTATGCACATCGTCTGTACGGCGGAAGGCTCTGGTGACAGTGCAAAGAGCCGTGCGCACTAAGCAATTCGGGATGCGGCTTGTACGTGCCGGTGTTTTGCTCTGGCTGGTGGTTGTGGCCGGATGTGGGCCTGGACCGCAACCGTCCGACTCTGGCCTCGAGGGGAATGGGGCTTTGCCCGTTGCCGTGAGCATTCCGCCCCTGTCGTCGTTGGTCGAGCGCATCGGAGGTGAACAGGTGCGCGTCGATACGCTTCTGGCGCCCGGGGAGGGTCCGCACACCTTCTCCCCGAAACCCAAGCAAGTGATGGCTCTGGGCAAAGCCGCGGTTTACTTCCATGTGGGCGGATTCCCCTTCGAACTCGAGCTTGCCAAACGTATCGAGGCCAATTTCCCGTCGCTTACTGTCCAAGATGTGAGTGAAGGAATTGGGCACAGGAAGAAGACCCGTCATCAGCACGACGAGGAGAACTCCGACGCACACGAGCATGAGGAAGAGACGGACCCACACGTCTGGATGTCGCCTCCTCTGCTCAAGTTCATGGCGAAGACAATTGCTGAAACGCTGCAACACGCCGATTCTTCTCATGCCGAAGCGTACCAAGGGAATCTTGAAGAGACGCTGAGGGCCTTGGACGCGCTGGACGGGGAATTGCGCGAGAAACTTGCGCCTCACGAAGGCCGCACGTTTTATATTTACCATCCGGCGCTGGGGTATTTCGCGGAAAGATACGGACTCGAACAGGAATCCGTGGAAGTGGGCGGCAAGAAACCCACCCCTCGACAACTCCAGCACCTGATCGAGCAGGCCAAGGAGGATGAGGTGCCCATTATTTTCGTGCAGCCGCAATTCGATCAGCGAAGCGCAGAAGCCGTAGCCGAGGCCATTGGGGGAGAAGTCAACCCTTTGGACCCCTTGCGTAAGGACGTCTTTGCAAATCTTCGCGAAATTGGCTCGAAGTTATCTGAGGTTTTTTCGAGGGAGAACCCCTCATGACACCAGACGCAGCGCAAACCGATGCATTGCATACGACGGGAACCCCGGCGGTGTGTATGCGGGACGTTACGTTCTCGTAC
>JAWODE010000399.1:0-2942 GCA_046483455.1 Candidatus Hydrogenedentota bacterium
CGGCTTGCGGAGCGATCGCAGGAACATCTCGCCTCTCTCCAACTTCCGGACTCGTGGACGCTGCTCATTCAAGAAAATTTCGGCGCCATGGATGTTCTCCCGGGGAAAATCACCTATTGTCCGGCAAACGGCATTCCCTGGGTACCCAATCCGAACGTGCAAAGCTACCTAGCCTATACCGCGTTTCTGGACAAGCACCTCGCGCACCATTTTACTACCGCCTCAGGCCCGGATTTTCTCCTCATCGAGTGGCAGGGCTTTGACCAACGGTCTCTTCCCTATAGTGTCCCGGCAACTTGGCGAGCCCTGCTTAAACATTACCGTCTCGTCGACGTCGAGCCCGAACGCGAACTGCTGTTGCTCGTGCGTCGCGCCATTCCCGCGGAGTTCTCTCCCCTGCCATCTACCGAAGAGACTCTTTCGATCGGCCAGTGGGTGGAAGCGCCATCAACCGAAGGGATGCTGCTGGCGGCGCCGCATTTTCAACTCACCCGCCAAGGCCTCCTGATGAAGACAGCGCTGCGCATTCCCCCCGTGTTCATCGAATTCGAACTTGCGAACGGCGAAACACAGCGCAGGCGCATCCTGCCCGAAAGTGCGGCCAACGGCATTGTGGTGAATCGTCCGCCTCTCGCGTTATTCGATGCCGCTCGCGCCTTCTCTGAGCTTCCGCCGCGTTCCGTGGCCCGTTTTCGCATTACGGGCCCGGGTACGCGCTATTACATCCAAGAAATGCCCATGACATTGACTCAGGTGAATCTGATTGTGCGTTCCGAAAACCACCTTGCGCGGGCAGAGCGGTAGTTTTAGCCCACCATCGGTTCGAGCTTCGCAAAAAAGCACCGCCATTATGATACGGCCTATAGGTCACATAGGTCTTATAAATCCTATAGGTCTTATACACCGGATGCTCTCGCGTGCTTGAACCCGCGTGGCACGAGGCTACGATTTTCACCCGCCCGCAATTTGATCCCGGGTGCTCCCGCGGTTAGGCTTATCATGTCAACTGAAATGTATAAGCCCGGTGAGAACCATATCAGGTCACAGCTCGCCTCAATATCGAGCAATGTCCCCTTGATTATGTGAAAGGAGTAGCTGATCCATGCGGAACTCTTCGATTTCCCGTCGTGATTTTGTAAAGCACACGGCATTGGCCGCTGGCGCGGCCGGCGTATTGGCAACGGCAGGCGCGCGGTCCGCGACTGCCCAGGAACACCCCAAACTGCCTGTCGCCGTCATCATCGGCATGCTGCCGAAGGAGCTTTCCGATAGGGAAAAGTTCGAATTGGCAAAGCGTTGCGGCCTTGATGGCATCGAAGGATATCCCATGGATGACCTTGATGCCGCCAAGAAGCAAGCAGACGAAGCACGCGAGGTCGGTATCGTCATCCATAGTTTGACCTACGGCGGATGGTCGGCCCTGTTCTCCGACCCCGACGAGGCCGTGGTCGCAAAAGGGCTCCAGGCGTTCGAGAACGCCCTGCGTTGCGCCAAGGCCATGGACATCGACAACGTACTCCTTGTGCCCGCCAAGGTAACGCCTCAGGTGCGCTACGTTGAAGCCTATGAGCGCTCACAAAAGAACATCCGCAAGGTACTCCCCCTCGCCGAGGAATTGGGCGTCGTCATCGCGGTCGAAAATGTCTGGAACGATTTCCTCCTCAGTCCGCTCGAGTTCGCCCGCTACGTCGACGAGTTCGAAAGCCCTTATGTCAAGGCCTACTTTGATGTCGGCAACATTGTAAAATATGGCTATCCCCAGGACTGGATTCGCACGCTCGGTTCGCGCATCAACCGGATTCACCTCAAGGATTATTCGCGCAAGGAGAAAGACTGGAAGCCCTTGCGCGAAGGCGAGGTCGACTGGCCGGAAGTCCGAAAAGCGCTCGCCGAGATCGGCTACACCGGGTTCTGCACGGCCGAGGTCGCCGGCGGCGGCGAGGAGCGCATGACAGACCTGGCCCAGCGGATGACCCTTATTGCTACGGGGCAATAACCCAAACGGGATCGTACTCGAATAGGCCTTCATCTTGACCGTTTGGCGGCGCACAAAGTACTCTGCGCTTGATAAGAGTGGGGATTTTCGGGGGTGAATCATGAACCGTCAGATCGAGGTGGTTTCCGAACACGACTTGAAACCCGAAGACCGAGAGACTCTTGAGAAGTGGTCAAAGGACCTGTTTGGAGACGCGGAAGAGGAGCTGGATTGGGCGCGCCCCGATTGGCGGGTACTCGTTCGTAGCGATGGCCAATTGGCAGCCCACGTGGCCATCACCCAGCGCACCGTGACCGCCAATGGAGAACCCGCCCGTGTAGGCGGCATCGGCGGAGTCATGTCGCCGCGGAAATTCCAGGGCAAAGGTCATGCCAAAGCAGCAATGCTGCAGGCACACGAGTACATGCGGGAAACCTTGCGGCTCGAGTTCGGGTTTCTCTTCTGCTCGTCCGGTCTCTTGCGGTATTACCAGCGTCTGGGGTGGCAACGTATCGACGGACCTGTAAGCTTCGCGCAGGAGGAGAGCGATGCAACGTGGCAGGAGGAAGCGATGGTGCTCCCCCTGACGGACCGCCCGTGGCCCGGGCCGCCCGTGGATATCAACGGCAGACCCTGGTAAAAGAGACACCTACTCCCACTCATCCGGCGCGACAGTGCCTCCGGTCCGCGGCGACGTCTCGAGCACAATTATGGTATCCACAGGGTCACGGTCCTTCTCGGGCAAGACAATCAAGGTCCCGATACGCGACGGCACATAAGCCACGTCCTCGCCATTCATCAACGTAATGCTGTCAATATCGCGGCCGAAATCGGGCAAGCCGATAGCCGTATCGGTGGTATTCAGTACGTGTACCGATGTTGACCGATTTCTACATCGACCTGGAGTTCCCGGTCGTCAACGGTGATCGGTTCGCTCGGGAGTCGATCGATTCGACGAGCGTCACCG
>JAWODE010000402.1:0-11705 GCA_046483455.1 Candidatus Hydrogenedentota bacterium
GCGCAGCCGGCGCTGATCGCACAGGCGCGGATCGGTCTTGGTCGGGGTGTCGACGAATATGCGATCCACGTCCACGTGATCGACGGAGCGATAATCCCGAACCTGTGGGGCGTCACGCCTGAAGACAACCTGGTGCGCCTGCAACAGGAGCGGGTTCTGCGCGAAAATGCACTCGAGTTCGGTACGAAACGCCTTGGCCTCAAACCCGGCGAGTCGTACGCGCTGAAACTCGCTGTCTACCCGGTGGAAACCGACTATTACGCGTTCATGAACGCGGTTCGCGAGGACTGGAACGTCAATTTCACCATTGATGGCCCGTGGGACTTCTTCGACGTGCGCAAGCTCGCCTCGGAGGAGGGCCGAAAGGAAGCGGCGGCCATGGCGCGCCGCAAACACCTCGAATACTTCGCGCTGACGCCCTGGTTCGAGTACTACAATGGCTGGGACTATTCGCGCGACGAATATAAGCAGATGATGACCGATGCCAAGGCGTTCATTCAGCGGATCAATCCGCGTGCGAAATGCCTTGCGTGCGTCGAAACCAATTTGGTGCCCGTGCCGTTGTCATTTTTCGGCGGGACTATCCCTGAGGATTTCCCCATCGGCCGTGATGTGGGCGGCAAATACGGCCAGCGGGCGACGCCGGAGATGACGGCGCATGTCGACGCGTCGGTCTGGCGCGATTCGGTCGTACGCGATGCCGAGGGGAACGTGCTCGTCGATTGTTGGTACGTGCAACACTACGACAAGAAGCGCGCCCTGAATCTCATGGTCTACCCGACGCTTGATAATTACCGCCACAAAGATTTTCTCGAGCAGGCGGCGTTTTTGCTTGATGACGTTGGCCTCGATGGGTTGTATATCGACCAGTTCAGTCTCGCCTGGGCCGAGTATCCCCAGCGTTACAACAAGGCCGCGTGGGACGGCCGCACCGTCATCCTTGATGAAAATGGACGGGTTGCGGAGCAGTGGACCGACCTCGGGCTGGTGTCGGCGGCGGCCCGCCGCGTCTGGATAGAGACGGTACTCGAGCGCGAAAAAACCGTTGTGTGCAATACCCTGCCGGCCGTGTTTGAATTGCAGAGTCTCCCGGCGTTTCGGTTCATGGAAACGCAGGGCTACGATCCCATGGCCGGAGACGTGCCGTACATGGACAAACTGGCCAAGGGCCAGCTGGGGTCGCCTATCGGGCTCGGCCACTCGTTTCCGAAAGATGCAGGGGCGGATTTCTTTATGCGGACGGTGGCCGCGCACCTGCGTTTTGGGCAATTGTATTATTACTACTTTACCGAGTTCCCGCCCCGGAATCCCGACGTGGACGGCGACGGCGAGGACGAGTTTGGTCCTGAGGAAGCGCAGGTCATCGAGGGCCGCGTCGCGGGCGAATTCGGTCCTCTCGAGGAGATGTTTCCGTTCACGCCCCGCGAACTGCACGAAGGCTGGATACTGGGCGAGGACAAACTGATCACGGCGGTATCCGGGGAGTTCCCTTGGCCTTACGACAAGAGCCCGGATGTGAAACTGTTCAATCAGTTCGGGCTCGAGGTCGAGGCCGATGCGCACGTGAAGTACCGTTCGGGAAACTACTCCATCCAGATCAACCTCGACGACTGGTGGGAGGTCGCGGTCGTCGAGTAGCGGCGCATCCCGGGAAGACTGCCTCGATCCCTCAGGTGGTGGGACCACGGGGGACCACATGATCTCTATCACGAGCGCGGACGTCTCTGTCCGCGGCGATCTCACCGACGGGCAAGAATGCCCGTCCTCCGTTGCCGGAGCGTGGCCGGTCCTGTTTTCATGGTCTACGGTTAAGCCAGAAGGCTCATGGTTCGCAGCCTCCCTTCTCAATCGATCATGGAATCGGGCAGGAGACTGTGATGTCCGGGAAGGGTTGGTGCATCGACTCGCTTGGCGATGGCGGTAAGAGGATCGGATTCGTTTGCGAGCAGGTGAAGAACCAATGCCCGTACCCCCATAGCATCCGCCAGAGCACGATGCAGACCTTCCGTTGTTGCGCCGATCTTATCGAGTAAATCTCCGAGGGCGTGGCTCTTGCACTCGGGGAAGCGCTCGCGCGCCCACGCCAGGGTGTCGACAAGACGCACGTTGGGAACAGGTTGGGCGCTATTCAAGAAAGCGGCATTAATGAACCGGATGTCAAACGATGCGTTGTGGGCCAGGAAATAGGCATCCGTTCCCGCCCAGCCGAGAAAGGCCCCCACGATGTCGAGGGGGGGAGGACAAACCGCCAACATGTCGTCGGTGATGCCGGTAAGCCGTTGGACCGTTTTGGAAAGTGGCGTGCCCGGATTGGCGAGTTCTTGAAAGGTTTCCACCGCCTCTTTTCCGGGGTGGAATTTCACGCCCGCGACCTCGATGAGCGTGTGTTCGTATGGCGAGAGGCCCGTAGTCTCGATATCGAACGCGATCAGGTCGGCCATGGCACACCTTGCGTTTAACGGGTTCAGGAAACCAGTCGATGAATGACGGCTCCGCTGGGGAGCTTCGGGAAGAAGTACGTCGATTTCTGCGGCATCGGGTCCGCGGCGTGAGCACAAGCGCAGATTTGGTCCGTGCGTGTGCCTTTCAGGAAAAAGCCGAGGCGTTTTTCCCCCGATACGACGGCGTTCAGGACGGCATCGGCCCTGGGTTCGTATTCGTATTCAGCGCCTTCGCGCATGCCCAGGATGCGCTCGAGGAGTCCCCGGTGCAGCACCGCTACATCGAGGTCCCGCCAGGCGTCGGTTCGATCCTCGCCGAGGAATTCCGCACGGTCCACGTCGCGGAGGGTGAGGAGATAGCGTCCGCCGCCCTGCACGGCCATGCCGATAGCACATCCCGGCGCCTTTTCGACTTTTGTGGCCAAATCATCGCCGGCGGGTGTGATCTCGAACCATTTCCCGGCGGCCTCGATAAAGGATTTCTCGTTGAAGTCGGCCGGGGGATCGACGAGGCGATGGGTCGGCCATACCCGCAGGCCGGGGTCTTCCATGGCCACAAAGCCCATCAGAATAAAATCGTAGGGCTGGTCGGTTTCAGGGTGTTCCTGCTCGTGCATTTTGTCGCGGTAGAGGCAGGCGGTGCGGAAGCGGTGGTGGCCGTCCGCGATATAGAGCGCTTCATCCCGGAAGAAACGGGTCACCGTTTTGTCGTGGGGCACTTTCCAGACGCGCTGGGTCACACCGTCGATGGTGGTCGCGCGCATGTCCTCCGGTCGTTGGTTCATGGCGTCGTAAAATGATGCCAATTTGCCTTCGGGATCGCGGTACATGACGAACACGGCACCCAGATTTGCGCGGGTATATTCGGTGAGGGAGAGGCGGTCGGTCACCTTCTTTTCGAACACGCGTTCATGGTCCAGAAAGCTTGATTCCCCATATTCGGGCAGGCGGGCCGCGGCAAAGAAGCTTTTACGCACCAGTTCCCGGCCGTCGAGGCCTTTGAAAGTCTGCGAGAGGAGATAAAACGACGGCTCGGTATCCTGTTTCATCGCGCCTTCGGAAATCCAGTCCTCGAGGTGCTTCGCGGCATTGCGATAACGTGCGTCGCCTTCGCCCTCGGGTAACAGGACATGCACCATGTTATACGGACTGCGCGCCATCAATTCCGCGCGTTGCCTTGCATTGATTACATCGTATGGCGGCGTGATGACATCGTCATACGCCCCCACGACGTTTGAATCGAACCGATACCCTCGAAAACCTGTTACTTCCGGCATAGATGAATGGGCTCCCTTCAGCTGACGCACCAATGAACATATTGCGGAGCGATGGCGTGTGCGAAATGCGCTCCGCATGAGAAAAAGGCATATTACCGGGGCGATTCGCGGAGTTCAAGAGAGAGAGCCCTTAATGGGTGCGAGAGGAGGGCAGGGGACGTAATCCGACGGCCCTTGTTCCTTGCCGGCTTACGCGTCCAGCTCGCGCCTGAGTATGTCATGCTTGATCAGTTGTCGGGCTCCCTCTTCCACTTGTTCGGGGCTGGGGAAAAACGTGGAGTAAGCGTGAAAAGCCAGCCCGACGCCCCAACCCAAAAAAGGAAAGTACCACCACGCCCCGCCCGAAATCGTAAAGTCGAGGACGATTAGAAAGGCATTCACAATCACGTACGAGACGAGATGCCCCCGGAATGCCTGCTTTTGGCGGGCGCACCACTGTTCCCGGGCGTACTCCATGTCGTGTTCGGTAGCAAGATGTTCCGCGGCGGCCTCGACCGCGCCGCGGCTGACCCCCAGCTCGGCGGCGATCTCGACGAGATCGTCCAGCGGGACCCGGTCTTTGCTCCGCTGGCGGCGTAGGGCCGACGCGACAATCGCAGTAACTTCATCCGGCGTATAGGTTGGTTCGTTTTCTTCCATCTCAATATCCTCCCGCCAAGCTTTAGCATCTAGTATGCCAGGAGGTTTGGTTTCTGTAAACGTAATTTTCTCAACGATTTAACCGCCGATGGGGCGGTCCGCCCGACCGTCTTCAAGGCGAATTTCGCTTTGAAATGGGCTTTCGCGCCGCCGCCTGTTAGCCTGTTAGGCGCATGGCGGGTTAGAAACAGGGGTACCGAACACTGGTATACTCTCTTCGAGAAGTGTACTTCCCGATAAGACTAAGGGATAGCCCGCATTCCTCACCAACTCAGGTGTGCCTGAGTTGGTCGCCGGTTGAAAGCTGTGAAATATCCGAGATAGAGTCTATTCACTGTTTGAGGCAGGCGGGGAGCGAAGTTATGGAGCTGTTGACAAAGCCTTTCGGCGCATCGCAGGCGCGAAAAGCGGCCGGGACAGCGAACCATGAGCCATGGGGTTCACCCGTAGACCATGAAAATAGGGCTGACCGGCGAGGGCGCCGGTCCCACACCGGACAAATTTTCGAGGCAGACCTTGGTTTGCTGCACAAACCACTGCTTCAGTCCCTGCTTTTCGCTCAATCCCAATGGTTTAAGGAGTTTTTCACCGGCTCGGTCATTACGGCTCTTTTGCTCATAGCTGCAGGGGTCGCGACATTGTCAGGAAGCGCCGCGGCGGATTCTTCCCTCGATATGGCGCTGGGCGCTGGACCGCGGAGCGGGGAGGTGTATGTTGTCGAGGCGGATGTCCGGGACATGTACGCGGTGATGGGACTGGCGCGGCGGGGTTTCGACATCGCCTCGGTGCGTGAAGGGACCGTCGAGATTTATGCGGTCGCGGAAGAACTTGAGCTTCTCGAGGCTTTGGGCTACTCCTGGCGTGTGATTGGGCGCGATGGCGACAGCACCAAAGCTTTGGGGGAATACAACAACTACGCTTCCGTGACGGCCCTTCTGGAAGACTACGCGTTGGCGTATCCGGCCATCGCCCGGCTCGAAAGCATCGGCCGGTCGGTTCAGGGGCGCGAGCTATGGGTCCTCTACATCACCGATAATCCGGATACGGAAGAAGACGAACCCGAGTTCAAGTATGTCTCGACCATTCATGGCGACGAACCGGTCGGCACGGAGATGTGCCTCAATTTTATTGATCGTTTGCTGACGGATTACGGGAAAACGCAGCGCATCACGGACCTTATCGACAGCACCGCGATTGCCATTCTGCCGTTGATGAACCCGGACGGTCGCGAGGCTGTCAGCCGGTACAACGCTCAGGGCTTCGATCTCAATCGCAGTTTCCCTGAGTATCCGGCGGATTATGTGGGGACGGCCTATGACGGCGAGGGCTTGCACGACGCAGCCCGGCCGTCCGAAGTGGCGCACGTAATGCGATGGACCGCGGCCAACCGTTTCGTGCTGTCCGCGAATTTTCACACCGGTGCCCTCCTAGTGAATTATCCCTACGACGAGGACGGTGTGCCTTCGGGGTGTGACGCGCCCACGCCCGACGACCTGCTGTTCGAGGAGGTCTCGCGGCGCTACGCCTATTACAACGTGCCGATGTGGAACAGCGCGGTTTTCGAGGACGGCATTAGCAATGGTTCAGCATGGTATGCGATCTTCGGCAGCATGCAAGACTGGAATTACCGTTATATCGCGTGCAATGAGGTGACCATCGAGTTGTCGGACGCCAAATGGCCGGCTGCTTCCACCCTCGCGGGTTTCTGGGACGATAACCGCGAGGCCATGCTGCACTACCTTGAAGCAGTGCATATCGGCGTGCGCGGGGTCGTCACGGATGCGGTGAGTGGCGAACCGTTGCATGCGAAAATAACCGTTGAAGGGAATGCGCAGCCGGTGTTCACCGATCCCGAGGTGGGCGACTACCACCGCATGCTTTTGCCCGGCACGTACACCCTCACCATCGAGGCCGAAGGGTATTCCCCCCGGACGATCGACGCCGTCAACGTCACCGATGGTCCGGCGACCCGCGCGGATGCCGCCCTGGCGCCGGCGGATACTGTTTGGGACGCCGACGTCGACAACAGCGGCGAGGTCGATGCCCGCGACGTTCAGCTTGTCGTCAACGCGGCCCTCGCAATCGCGGTTCCCTACGATTGCGACATCAACGACGATGGCGAAACCGACGCCCTCGATGTCCAACTCGCCGTCAACGCCGTGTTCTCGGAGTAAACGGATTGATTTGACGGATCCGTCGGATCGGACGGGTCGGCCCGATCGCCGTCCGGACTCGTCAGGTTCCACACTCCAACCAGTTTACATTGCGCTGGCATTTCGCTACCCTTCGGCGGGAGGAGGCGTCATGAAAACAGAGAAACACGTTATCTTGACAGCAGTGCTCTTTTTTGCTCTCACTCTTATCGCCTTTCCGGCGTTCCCGGGGGAGGCGGCGCACTTCACGTTCACGAAAACGGGCCCGCTGATTATGCGCCCCGAGGGGATGCGTCCGCCGGGGCCGTTTTTCACCTGTCTGGTTGATATGCGCGAGGTTGAGGATTTCCCGTACGATTTCGCGCTGTATTTTTCGACGGACCATGGGCGGCGCGGCGGCATCTGGCTGTATGTCTGTAACGGTATTCCCACCGAGGCCGGCAACTGGAAGTCGTATAACGAAGCGGTGGCCGAGGGCGCGTTCGATTACCTCGAACGGAAACCCGAAGGGAATCCTATCTTCATCGACACTACGCAGGGCACCCAGACCGAGACGCCCTGCATCAATCGTATCGCGGGGACCTATTACATGACCTACCACAACGCCGGGGCGGGCCACAGTCAGTCTACGCTGCTGGCCACATCGAAAGACGCCGTCAACTTCGCGCGCATCAACGGCGATGCGAATTCAATCATCCTCGACTATGACCCGAAAAAAGCGCCCGGCAACGGCCATACCGGCTATTTGCGGTGGCGGCCTAATCCCTTCCCCGGATTGGCGGCCAAATACATGGGCTACGCGCTGCACGGTGGCGGCGACAACTTCTACGGGTCATTGTGGGTTTCGGATGACGCGGTGCACTGGGAACGAGCACGTGTCTTTGCTTCTATCGAAGGCCACGCGATCGACGAGAACCACATTGTTCGGCGGCGCGCCCTTGACCCCAACTCGATTATGCCGGTAGGCAACGGCGAATATGTGGCGATCGGCTCGGCCGGCGAGCGGTCCTCGGGAGGAAGAAAACGCACGCTCGAACTGTACGAAATCTTTCCTGCCGACGACGGGCAGGCCCTCACGCGGCGGTCGCGCAAAATTCTGGGCGTCGGGCCGCCCGGCTCGTACGATACCGAAGAGGTGGATTCTCCCTCGTGTGTCGTCATCGACGGGACCTGGCACATGGTCTACGTCGGCGTGACGGACAATGCCGGGGTCAATACGGTCATGGGGGCGACCGGCACGTTCGATCCCTCGGCCCCGAAACCCCCGAAATTAACGCCTGAGGAACGGACGCGGGACCTCCTCGGGAAATGAGGCGCCGGGCGGGTTCGGGGACATAAGCGACTCAAAGGACCAAAAGGACGCCACGGGCGTCTTCGGTGGAAAAGCATGGACAAGTCAAACGCGGGGGCTTGGCTCTTTCATCGGCCCGAGCCGCTGGACTTTCCCGAAAGCTAAGAAGCCGTCCATGGTCCAGCCGGTTTCCTTTATCTCGTTGTTCTCGGGTGCTATGCTTAAGATGTGCTGATCGGCACCGAAAAGCGGTTTGACTCAAAGAAACAACCCCAGAGGTAAATAGCAATGAAGAGAATTACGTTCATGACATGCTTCGTACTGCTTGCGCTGTTGATGGTCCCGTTTGCCGCGGCAGCGGCGGAAAACGAGGAGGCCGAACCCGCGGATGACGCCCACAGGCTTCCGCTGGCCTTTAACGGCAAGGATTTTTCGGGATGGGTCGTGCCGGATAACAATATCTGGTGGAAGGCCGAGGACGGGATTCTGAAGGTCGAGAGCGGTCCGGAAAAGAAGGGTTCGACGCTATGGACCGAGAAGAAGTACGGCAATTTCGTGATGGAATTTGAATTCAAGATGGGTAAAGGCACGGTTGACACGGGTATTTACGTGCGCAACTCGAAAGAGCAGATTCAGATCGGGATTTCCGGGTCTCTCAAGCGCGACATGACCGGTTCGCCCTACATCGCGGGCAAGGGTTATCCCGTCGAGGCCGAAGGCGTAAAAGAATTGCTTAAGCTCGATGACTGGAATGAAATGACCATCGTCGCGCAGGGCAAGAACTACGCGGTATGGCTAAACGATGCCTTCGTTATGACGTATGACTCCGAAAGCGCGGTCGAAAAAGGCCCCATTGGCATCCAGCTTCACGGCGGCAAAGAGATGACGGTCGATTTCCGCGACATCCGCATTGCCACACTGGACTGAGTGCTGTTGGGCCGGGTTTAGAGAAGGCCTCGACAGCCGGTTTGTGGAGAAGGGGTAGATTGTGCCAAGATGGGATTGAAAGCGATTCCAAATTCAATGGAGGCGAGACGGATGGTTTCCAGACGCGATTTCTTGAGGTATGCAGGTGGGGGAGCATTGGCAGCCGTGGCGGCAGCACGACCTTGGGGCAAGGCTCAAGGCGCGGGGGAGCGGCCCAATATCGTTTGGATTTACAGCGATGACCATGCCGAGAATGCGGTAAGTGCTTACGGAAGCCGGTTAGCCTCGGCGGCGCCGACGCCCAATATCGACCGTATTGCCAAGGAAGGCATTCTTTTCCGCAATAGCTTTGTTACGAACTCGATTTGTGGTCCATGCCGCGCCGTGATCCAAACAGGGAAGCACAGTCACATTAATGGTTTCCGCAAGAATGGCGACCAGTTCGACGGCAGCCAGCAGACGTTCCCGAAACTTCTTCAGGAGGCGGGATATCAGACGGCCATCTTCGGGAAGTGGCATCTGGGCACCGAGCCCAGAGGATTTGACAAATGGGACGTTTTGCCCGGCCAGGGTCACTATTACAATCCGGATTTCATCACGCCTGAGGGGCGTGTGCGTCGCGAGGGCTATGTGACCGACATCATCACCGATTTGTCGCTGAACTGGTTGGAGAAGGAGCGCGAGCCCGACAAACCGTTCATGGTGATGATTCAGCACAAGGCGCCGCACCGGGAATGGGAGCCGGGGCCCGATCATCTGACCACGTATGACGACGTTACGATTCCCGAACCGCCTAACCTGTTTGATGATTATGAGGGACGCGGCACGGCGGCAAAAGAACAAGACATGACCATTGCCGAGACCATGCGCCTTGGGCCCGACCTGAAGGTATGGGAGGCCGTGGATGATGAAGACCGACATAAAAAACGAACCTTCGGCCGTATGACCGAGGAACAGCGCAAGCAGTGGGAAGCCGCTTATGGCCCGAAGAACAAGGCGTTTCTTGAAGCCAATTTCGAGGGCGACGATCTCGTGCGCTGGAAATACCAGCGTTACCTGAAAGACTATCTCCGGTGTATTGCGTCGGTTGACGATAACGTGGGCCGGGTGCTCGATTACCTCGATGAAAACGGACTTGCTGATAACACGGTGGTTTTTTACTCGTCCGACCAGAGTTTTTATCTGGGCGAGCACGGGTGGTTTGATAAGCGGTTTATTTACGAGGAGTCGTTGCGCACGCCGCTCCTGGCCCGGTGGCCGGGGGTTACGGAGCCGGGCTCAGAGACGGACCTGATGGTTCAGAACCTGGATTGCGCGGAGACCTTTCTCGCCATCGCGGGGGCTAAAATTCCTAAGGATATGCAAGGGCAAAGCCTCGAACCGCTTCTTCGCGGAAAACGGCCGCGGAACTGGCGCGATTCGATTTATTACCATTACTACGAAGGCGAGGGAAGGGTCCATAACGTCTACAAACATTATGGGGTACGTACGCCACGCTACAAGCTCGTGTATTTCTATACGCTCGATGAATGGGAGTTCTATGACCTCGAGAGAGACCCCTACGAGATGCGCAGCGCATACGAGAACCCTGAATACGCCGAGGAAATCGCTAAACTGAAGAAAGAACTCGCCCGCCTGCGCGAGAAATACCGCGTGCCGGAAGATCCCCCGCCGCAACAGGCGTAGCGAGAACATAATTTGCAACCATCATGAAGATTGACAACGCTTGTCTGGATGCCAAGGTGGCGGCCTTTCGAAAGCGGTGCCGAGATGCCGGACTGCGGTTGACGCCCCAGCGGCAGGAAGTGTACCGCGAGCTGGTGCAAGCTTCCGATCATCCCAGCGCGGAGATGGTCCACAAACGCGTGACGCGGCGCTTGCCGACCATGACCCTCGATACGGTTTACCGCACGTTGGGAACGCTCGAAGAGATTGGTCTGGCGGAGCGCGTGAGCGTGGTGCGAAATACGGCCCGCTTTGACGGCAATATGGAACCGCACCATCATTTCATTTGCCGGGATTGCGGCGAAATCGTAGACGTGCATTCGGACCGGCTCGACCAGCTCGGCATCGAGCGCGATTTGCCCAAAGGATTTCAGCTCCATTCGTGGCAAGTCGAGTTGCGGGGACTCTGTCCGAAATGTGCGCGCCAGAAGGCCAAACCAACCGACAACTTCTCGCAGGCAGGCGATTGAGGAATGCCGAGCCGCCGCTGGGCATTTCTCGGCGGCGCGTGCTCCTGCGTCTCGGAAACCCTTCAGTGCTCTCTCGCACGTCTTGGCACTTGCGCGTCTTTTAGTATGAAATCGGCACCCCACGGCAAAAATCAAAATCTGTTGCTCCAAATTATTCTACAAAATGACTTCGAAGCAGTGCCGCGAAGTTGGCGGAGCGATCAAAAGACGAACCTTGTCCGGTTCACGTGAGGTTTTCCGGGGTCTGTACTACCATCTTCGAAGATTTGTGCAAGCTGCAAAGACTCTTGCACACAGACTCTGGGAAGTCATTGTAGCCGCGGAAATTGGGTTGCTCCCGTTTCGTGCACCGGATCTTCCCCTGCGTGTCCGTCAAAACAGAGTAACCTCACATCCTTAGGAGAGTCCACCCCCGTCCGCTTCGCGGACACCCCCGCCAGCGGGGGACAAAAAACCCGGTTCCTGGCGTCATTCCTGCGCAAGCAGGAATCCAGACGGCTTGGGGAATGCACGGTGAAGAACGCTCCTCGTTCGTTGGGCTGAAGCGGCCCAGCCGAATGACTGCATGTGGCGTGCGCTGCTACGAAAACGCACGGCTTCGCCGTTGCGGGGAAGACGCATGCCTTCGGTATTGCGGGCCGCACGCGGACTGGACCCCTGCTTTCGCAGGGGTGACGGAAGCGGCAGCGAACCATGAGCCTTGGGCTCTCCCGTAGACCAAGAAAATAACACCGACCATGCTCCGGCAACGGAGGACGGGCTTTCCAGCCCGTCCTTAAGAT
>JAWODE010000498.1:0-5213 GCA_046483455.1 Candidatus Hydrogenedentota bacterium
GTGAAATACGGGGTGCCATGGGCCTTTGGGGTTGAAGAACCGTCGTTTGCCGTTTATACGGGCGCCGAACTCGCGGTCTCTTTCGCAGTATTCTACCTTGATGGACTCCTTTCCAAAGTCGGCCCCGAGAAACAACGCGAAATCGACGCCCTCTTCGACGAACTCGAGGGAAGAACGGAAGAATAGGACCGGCGAGGGCGGTGGTCCCACACCCAAAAAGCGAAAAAATTCCGCATCAGGGTAAGGGAACTCTTCTTGCGCTTGTGCCAAAAGTTAAGAATTCATAACAATTTACGCTGCGGGATTGGCAATTTTGCGCAAGTATGTATTATATTTTATAGGGATTTCGCCCGAGGCCAGGCGAGGGTCATTCCCCGCCGGGTTACGTCCCTGGGGAGGGGACGCGGGTATCGAAACCAATTCCCAACGCGAATGTAAGAGCAAGCGGAGTTATGTAACCGAATGGCCAGCATCAATCAACACTATACCAAGCTCGAGGCGGGGTATCTCTTCCCCGAAATCGGCCGCCGCACCCGCGAATTTCTTGCCGCCCATCCGGGCGTGGAAGTCATGCGCCTGGGCATCGGCAACACTACCGAGCCGTTGCCTCCTTCAATCATTGAGGGATTGCACCGGGGAGTCGACAAACTCGCGAAGGTCGAGACATACACGGGCTACGGCGATGAACAGGGCGACACCGCGCTTCGCGAAGCGTTGACCGCCCGATATGCAGCATACGGCGTGACGCTGGATGCCGATGAATTCTTCGTCAGCGACGGCGCGAAACCCGATTCCGCGAACATCCAATCAATTTTCGGAACGGACAATGTAGTCGCCGTACAGGACCCTGCCTATCCCGTCTATGTGGACAGCAACGTTATCGCGGGCCGCACCGGCGAAGCGATAAACGGGCAGTATGAAGGCCTTGTTTACATGCCCTGCACGAAGGACAATGGGTTCTTCCCGGATCTGCCTTCACGCAAGGTGGACCTCATCTATATCTGCAGCCCGAACAACCCGACCGGGACGGTTGCTACAAAGGAACAACTGGCCGGTTTTGTGGAATACGCCCGCAACCGGAAGGCCGTGATCGTTTTTGATGCGGCGTATGCCGCGTTTATCACCGACCCGAATCTTCCCCGCACCATTTACGAGGTAGACGGGGCCAAGGAATGCGCTATCGAAATCAATAGTTTCTCGAAGGAGGCCGGGTTCACGGGGGTGCGCCTGGGCTGGACCATCGTGCCGAAAACGCTGGTATGTGAAGACGGTGAGCCGGGCACCCTCAACCGCCTGTGGTTTCGCCGCCAGACGACCATGTTTAACGGCGCTTCGAACATTGTGCAGGAAGGTGGACTGGCCGCGCTTTCGGACACCGGCCGGAAAGAGTGCCAGACGCTTATCGACTACTACATGAACAATGCCAAATTGATTCGTGAAGGTCTCGAAAGCATGGGCATTGCAGCATACGGCGGGGTTAACGCGCCATACATCTGGATGGCAACGCCCGGCGGCATGCGCTCGTGGGAGTTCTTCGACAAACTGCTCGAGGAGGCCCACGTGGTCGGCACGCCCGGCTCCGGGTTTGGCCCGAGCGGTGAAGGGTACTTCCGCTTGAGCGCGTTCGGCCATACCGAGAACGTGAAGCGCGCTGTGCGCAGCATCCAGGACAATTTGAAACTGTAGCGAGCAACCGACGAACGAGCCATACGGGATTGTGTAACCGTGGAAAAAGTCTTTGCCATGCAAATTGCGCGAAAATCAGGGACTGACCCACGATTGGCGCAGCAAACCAGGGTCTGGCCCGGCCGTTTTCGCGTCTGCAATATACGAGGTGGTTTTTCCACGGCTCGACGGTCCCTGATGCGCCGAAGAATGTTTGACGGTAAGGGCACACCGGAATGGGGAAAGTCGAATGGATGCGATAGCCACCAGGAATCTCACGAAGGTCTACGGGGGGCATATCGGACGCGACGGCCTCAAGTCCCTCGATAATCTCGACCTGACCATTGCGCCGAACGAAGTCTTCGGATTTCTCGGCCGCAACGGTGCGGGCAAGACCACGACGATTAAAATCCTCTGCAGCCTGCTGCGTGCAACGGGCGGCACAGCCTTGGTTATGGGCAAAGACGTGCGCAAGCGCGAGACACGCACCCACATCGGCTACCTGCCCGAGAATCCGTACTTCTATGAATACTTAAACCCGCGCGAAACCCTCGATTTTTACGGCGAACTGAACGGGCTCTCCCGCGCCCAACGCGATGCCGAGTGGGAACGCCTCGCCGACCTGCTGGATCTGCGCGAGATCGCCAACCAACGTGTGCGCGGTTTCTCGAAGGGTATGCGGCAGCGTCTGGGATTCGCCGTTGCCCTCGTCGGAGACCCCGAGGTGCTCATCCTCGACGAACCGATGTCGGGCCTCGACCCCCTGGGGCGCCGGAGGATTCGCGAACTGATTCTGCTGCTTCACGACGAGGGGAAAACCATCTTCTTCAGTTCGCACGTATTGGGCGATGTCGAGCAGATATGCAACCGGGTGGGTATTCTCGTGAAAGGCCGGCTTACGACGCAAGGCCGGCTCGATACATTGCTTGCGCGCTGCGTCAACCGGGTCGAGGTAATCGTCGAAGGCCTTCCCGAAGCGGCGGTATCCGCCCTCGCGCCCCGATCGGACGGCACGCGCCAATCCGAACAGGGCCGCCATTTTTTCGTCAATGACATGGAAACCGCCAACGTTCTTGCGGCCGAAACTTTGGAATCAGGCGGGAAATTAGTCGAGTTCACACCCATACGGGAGTCCCTCGAGGAGTATTTCATGCGCGAACAGGAGAATGGCTCATGAGAGTATTGGCTGTAGCGCGTAATACATTCCGCGAAGCGGTGCGCGACAAGGTTTTGTATGTTCTGCTGCTGTTTGCCGCCACCGCCATCTTCGGCTCGAAGGCCCTCGGATGGGTCAGCATCGGGCAAGACATCAAAATCATCAAAGATATCTCGCTGGCGGCGGTGTCGGTGTTCGGGGTTCTGATCGCGATCTTCGTGGGCACGAATCTCGTTTACAAGGAAATCGACAAGCGCACGATCTACACCATTTTGTGCCGCCCCATGCACCGGTGGGAATTTATTCTGGGTAAATATATCGGCTTGGCCGGGTTACTGGCGCTTGTGACCGTGGTCATGGCGGTGGTGGCGGCCGTGTATATCGTCATCCTGGGCGGCGGTGTCGATCTGATTTTTTTCCAGGCGCTGTTGCTCATTTACTGGCAGTTACTGCTGATTACGGCGCTGGCGGTGTTGCTGTCGGCCCTGACGTCGCCGATCCTTGGCGCGATTATCGTGTTCTCGACGTATGTGGTCGGCCATTCGACGACGATTTTTACCGACCTCCCGCCGCATTTTGACGGCACGTTCAGCAAACATATTCTGCAGGCGGTTTACTACATCGTTCCAAACCTCTCGAATTTCGACATCCGGGCCGAGGCGGCCAACGGCGTGCCCGTGGCGTCGGGATACGTGTTGTGGGCGCTCGCCTACGGCACGGTTTACACGGCCGTCTTGCTCGTCATCGCCTCGTTGGCATTTCAGGATAAGGACGTATGATTGCGCGTTGGCTATTTATAGTGCCCCTTACGGTCGTCATCGGCCTCATCTGTTGCGTTGTGGCACAGAAACAGATCGATGCACGCCGGGACATCGATTTCGATGAAGAATTGCTCTACCTCCCCAATGAAAAACTCCTGAATCATTTCACGGGCGGAATGGACAGCGTCATTGCCGACTTCCTCTGGCTCCAGTGTATTCAGTACACGGCCAAGGAATTCCGAGGCGACAATAAGTACGTGTGGCTTAATCACATGACGGATATCATCACCCGCCTGGACCCGTATTTCGTCGACGTGTACCGTTACGGTGGCATTTTCATGGCATGCCTCAAAGCCGACAGCGACGGCAGCATAAACCTCATGAAGCGCGGGATGGTCCATAATCCCGATGCGTGGGAGCTCCCTTACGAGATCGCCATGGTCTACCTCTTAAACCGGCGGGACAACCCCGGTTCGCCCGCTCGGGCAGCCGAGTTCCTCCACATGGCCGTCGCCACCGGCACCGCCCCAGAGTTCGTGATCGAACTGGCGTCCAACCTCGCTAAACAACACGACCTCGATGCCTTCGAGCGCGCCATGTGGGAAGATATGGCGCAAAACAGCGACGAAAAAATGATGCGCGACCTCGCCCAGCGGAAACTCCAGGAACTCAACATTGCGGATGTCTGTAAACAGCTCACAAAGGCCGTGGCACTCTACGAGAACCGCCATAACCGCTTGCCTGATTCGCTCGAGGACCTCGTCAGGGGCGGCATTATCGATGCTGTACCCAAAGAGCCCCTCGGCGGGCGTTACCTCTTGTCCGGCCGTGAGGTCTTCAACACCACACTCTTGGATAACAAACTCGAACGCCGTTTGAACAACATGCGCGCCGGGATAAAACGGTACCACGAACGCACCGGCCAGTGGCCGCCTTCCCTCGAGAACCTCGTCGAACAAGGCGACCTGCCCTTTATACCGGACCACCCCTACCCTGGCCGCGACTGGCGGTACAACCCCGAAACGGGCGAAGTGGAGACTGGCAACCTCACCACTGGATAGCAACAAGCCCGGCTTATTCCTAAGGCTGAAGTGAAAGCGCCGGAGGCCTCGAAAACGGACGGCGCTCTCGCAACAAAATGGCACTCTGGCTCCGCGGACAGGACTCGAGTGCCGCCTTCAGCGGCATCTCCGCTTCGCTTCGACCTGTGACCGGCCCGCAGGTCTCGCCAAAGGCGGGATTAACAGCCACCCGCTGTCGGGTGGCTGTACGTAATCTGGCTCCGCGGACAGGACTCGAACCTGTGACTTGGTGGTTAACAGCCACCCGCTCTACCAACTGAGCTACCGCGGATCTGGTCTTCAAAAGACGAAAGAATATTACTAAATCCCGGCAGCCGGAATCAAGTTTCGTCCGATTTGCGTCCGATTTGCCGGGCTCCCGTTTTCAACTTCTTGACGGCGCTTCCGGCTGCTGATAGCCTGCACCGGAGTCCGTCGGCGACGCAACGGTTCCGAAACGTCGGGCACCGCTCGATGTGGACGCACCGGTGTTTCATGGCATATTATGGGCCTTGGGTGAACAATGGCTGCGGCCGGAGGCGTGGTTCCGGCGCCCGACTCCGCTCGGAA
>JAWODE010000641.1:0-5901 GCA_046483455.1 Candidatus Hydrogenedentota bacterium
TGAAAATAAGGTCGACCGGCGAGGGCGCCGGTCCCACACCGGACAAATTTTCGAGGCAGGCGCGAAAAACGGCCGGGACAGACCCCGGTTTGCTGTGCAAACCGTCGGGTCAGTCCCTGTTTTTCGCGGGACAAAGGGTGAAGAAATCACGCCATTTTCCGGCACAGGTAACTCACGGTAAGCAGTGGAGCTTCGTCGCGGGATTCGATGCGGAACCCTGCCCGTTCGAGGAGGCCTTCCATAATCCACGCCTGGGTGCTGTATTCGCGGTTGACGTGGCCGACCCAGGGATCGCGGAAGGCGGGCGGGTAGGATGCATGGGCCTCGTTGAACACGTGTTCGTAATCGGCAAGATCGAAGCCGAAGACGACGTCTTTGAGCCAGAACATGCCTCCGGGCTTCAACACGTCGTCGATGCGGGACAGCGCCACGGCCTTCCAGAAGTCGGGAATATGGTGCAGGGCAAGCTGCGATACCACGACATCCACGGGGTTGCCTTTGTGCTTATAGGTGAGAAAGCCGGCACAATGAAACGCGATGTTGGTAATGTGTTCCTTTTCCGCCCGCAACCGGGCGTATTCCACCATAGGTTTGGAGACATCGCATGCATGTACAAACTGGCAATGCCTTGCCGCACGCAGTGCGAACCATCCAGTTCCTGCTCCAAGTTCAAGGAGCGTTTGCTCGGGCGCCATCTCTACGGCTTTCATAATCTCCGCGGCTTCCGCATCGAAATCCCGTAGTTCACCCATGCGGGATTCATACTTGGCGACCTCTTCGGGGTCTCCGTAGTCGGTGCCGGTGTAGGTGAACTCGTCGTAGCGTCATATGCAAGGAGCGGTTATCCGGAGTGACTCCTTTAGGTGTTTTTTTGAATCTGATGCTTGTTTATGTACTCTGAGAGTATGCGCATGCGTTGGCCCTGAAGAGGCGGGCGAACGCTGGAAGATGAGCGCGATTATACAGGTTGTATAGAAACGATTCCCGTCGGGCCTGTGCGGGAAATCGTTATAGTGAAGCACACCGTGAAGTTTTCTGAAAACGAGGAGAGCTCCGATGCAAACAAAATCCATCCGCTATGCAGCGATTGCCGTTTTTCTGTTAGTGGGGGTTCTGTCGCCGGCAATTTACGCTGAGCCCGCACCGCGGGTCGCCAAGGTTATGGACCGCGTCGTCGAGCGCATGTACGACACGCTGACCATCGATGAGTTGGCCCAAGTAGATTACGAGTCGGTCTGGGAATTCATCAAGCCGGAGGAACGCTCGGTCCTGGCGACGAAGTACTGGACATTTGACGTAAACGTGCCGGTGGTCGTCTCGGTGATGCGCGATAAAGAGCAATCCATTGTGCCCTTCTGGCTGTCCGAGGCCGGTTTTGAAAAGAGCGACCTCACGGTCCGCAACGAACATTACGAGTACGAGGTCTGGCAGAAGCGTTTTGATGCAGGGCGTGTCGAGTTAGGTATCAATGGATTCGACAAACACCGTCCTCATTACTTCGTTGCCGTGGGGCCACAGCGGCCGGGCACACCGTTGCGTGTAACCAATCTTGTGCCTTCCGAATATTCGAAAAACCTTATGTTCGAGGGTGCATTCACCTATCATGATTGGACGGAACTAGTGCTCGAAGAAGTGCCCGAGGAACTTACGGGGCATGTGCTTCTTACGACGGTGCGCGGCCGCGCCCGCGAAGCCCATCTCATCGGAGCGTTTCGCCAGACGCCGTTTCCCTCGTCGGAAAGGCCCGACCATCTGGCACTGACTTGGAGTGACGATCCCGCGACCACCCAGACCATCCAGTGGCGGACGGGGAAAGAAGTTGCGAATGGGACGGTGCAATTTAAACCGAAACAGGGCGCGGCGGACGGGCCCTGGCAGTCCGTTACGGCGGAAAAATCGGTTATCAAGGACCGTCTGCTGGCCAATGACCCCGCGTGCCACCGGTTCACGGCGACGTTGACGGGTTTGAAGCCCAAGACCGCCTACGTATACCGGGTGGGAGACCCCGCTTCGGATACCTGGTCGGAGGAAACGGAATTCATCACCGGACCGGCATCGCCCGAGCCCTTTACCTTTGTTTATTTCGGCGATGTTCATCGTTCGCCCGAGTGGGGTGAAATGCTTCGCGACGTCTTTCCCCGGCATCCCGAGACCGCGTTCTATTTGCTCGGCGGCGACCTTGTCAGCACAGGGTTGTACCGCAATGACTGGGACGAGTTCTTCGAATATTCGACGGAGGTGTTCCGGAAGCGGCCCGTGGTGCCGTGTATCGGAAATCATGACGATCAAGACGGTTTGGGGGCGTGGATGTATCTGGAGATGCTAGGGTTGCCGGAGAACGGTCCGGAGGGAGTCAAGCCTGAGCGCATGTATAGCTTCGAGTATGGCAATGCGCTGTTTATGATCCTCGATATCGACACGCCTCTGGAAACGCAGGCAGCGTGGCTCGAGGAGCAGTTGGCAAGCAGCGACGCCACCTGGAAATTCGCCATGTTCCATTTCCCGCCCTACGCGCCCACGGATGACTACCCGGGCATCCGCGCGGCGTGGTGCCCGCTTTTCGACAAGTACCATGTGGACATGGTGTTCAGCGGTCACGTGCATTATTACCTGCGCAGCAAGCCTCTTCACGGCGGCAAGCCCGTCGAGTCCCCGGCCGAGGGCACGATTTACCTGATTTCGATCGCCATTCCCTCGCGCGACTGGAGTGGGGAAGCGCCCGAGTACGCCGAGGTGATGTTCAGCGGGCCCGCGCTCTACCAGACCCTTCACATCGATGGAAACACCCTTGAATTCCGCGCCTACAGTGCCGACGGCACCGAACGCGACCGTATGACTCTCAAAAAGTAGGGGGGCTTGTTCCTTCCTTGGTGATTGGTTCTCAAGAATATTTTACCGCAGAGTCGCAGAGAGCGCAGAGAAAGAAGGAAGATAAAGAAGCCGTCAGCCTGTTGCCGTTTAACAAGGTGGTTCTGAAAATTCAGAGATGGACATGTGTGACTTGCCGCGGGTATCCTGAACACCGGACGCTACACCGGATAAAATGAAATTATTTTTGGGGTTTTATGTGTGTATTGGGGCCAAACACGCCGACGAAATGTAAACATTCCTATGGTCTTATTTGTGCCTTGGTGCCTTTGTGGTAAGATCTTTTGTGGTGAGATCTGAAAAACTGCAAATCTCACCTCATAAACGTGTCAACGTTATTCTTGGTGACGAGTTGGAAGGGGATGAAGACCTTTTTCTCGTAGGGTTCTCCGTTGATAATCTTGAGAGCGGTTTCGACGGCGGTGCTTCCTTGTGCCCGGGCATCCTGGAACACGGTGGCATCGAGGCGACCGGCCTTGACGGCCTCGAGAGCGTCCGCGATGGCGTCTACGCCGGCCACAACGACGCGGTCTTTGATTCCCGCCTGCTCGAGGGCGAGAACCGCGCCCATAGCCATTTCATCGTTTTGCGCGAACACGGCGTGGATCTCTTCGCCGAACGATTGAATCCAGTTTTCCATGAGCGTGACGGCTTTGGCGCGGTCCCATTCGGCCGTTTGCACGGCCAACAGCTTTAATTTCGGATACTTCGCCAAGACTTCCTGTGCGCCGCGTTCCCGGTCAATTTGAGCCGTTTGACCCATGAATCCCTGCATCATGAGGACATTGCCCTTCCCGTTCAGCCGGTTTGCAATATATTCCATGGCGATTTGTGCGGATTCCTCGTCCCGGGAACCGACGAAGGCGGTGGGTTCCGAGCGGGTTTGTGAGTTCACATTTACGATGGGGACTCCTGCGCTGAGGGCCTTATCAACGGCCGGTGAGCTGGCATCCAGCTCGCACGGGTTGAGAATGATGGCGTCGACATCCTGGAGCAGAAAGTTTTCGACCTGCTGGACCTGCCGCTCGGCGCTTCTGCGGGCGTCGTTCACGATGAGCCGCACACCCAGCTCGTCGGCTTTCTCTTTCATTGCCTCGTCGAGCAAAACGATGAATTCATTAGACAGGTTCAGCAAGGACACGCCCATAACGACTGTATTCTCGTCGGCGTTGTCGTTACCGGCGGTTCGGTTGGAATTACCGCAACCGAGCGCGCACAGGGGGAGTATCATTGCCATTACAATAACATCACGCAGGATTCTACTCACGTCTTATTCCTTTTCAGTGTGGGTTGACAGAATTATTGATTTGCATTCCGCCGGTCCAGCATCACCGCGCCCACGATGATAGCACCCTTGACTACCTGCTGATAGTAGGAAGGCACATTCAGCATGTCCAGTCCGCTGGTTATCACCCCCATCAGCAAAGCCCCGAGGATGGTGCCGCCGACACCACCGACGCCGCCCGCGAGACTCGTGCCGCCTATAACGACGGAAGCGATAGCATCCAACTCGTACATGAGTCCCGCGTTGGGCTGGCCGGTGGTACTGCGGGCGGCCTGGATAATCCCGGCAAGACCCGCCATTGCTCCGCACACGGTGTAGGCGAGCATCTTGGCTCGGTGCACGTTGATGCCCGACGCATAAGCGGCGCATTCATTTCCTCCCGTGGCATAAATGTTTCGACCTTGGCGGGTATGCCGAAGAAAGATTGCCGACGCTATGGCCACGATGGCCAAAAGCCACACAGGGATAGGGATGCCGAGGAAACTACCGCTGCCGATGGCGATGAAAGAGGAACTTAACCGCGAAACGGGCCGCCCGCCGCTGAAAATGTATGCCAGTCCTCGCGCGGCGGTCATCATGCCCAAGGTGGCAATGAAGGGCGCGACACGACCCTTGGTCACCACGAGGCCGTTGACCGTCCCACACAAGGCCCCTGCCAGAATCCCCATAAATAACGGTATGACAAGGGGATAATCACCCGGATGGGCAAATGTCGCCGCAACCACACCCGTCAGTGCTACGACGGAGCCCAGGGAGAGGTCGACGCCGCCCGTCAGCAGCACATACGTGACGCCGACAGCCAGGATGGCGTTGATGGCGATCTGGCGGAGCAGCGTCAGCACGTAGTCGACGGACATCGCCTGGGGTCTGGCCGCCGCCACGATAACGCACACAGCCACAAGCGCGAGCACCAATCCGAAGCGGCGCCATTCCTTGCGGCGCCAAGCGCTGGACCAGATCGGTTCTTGTTTCTTGCTGTTGTCCGAGTCCATTGTCCGTAAATTCCGTTTGCGCTTTTGCCGTTTGTGAAGCGATGCCGCGTCGGCCGACCGAGCCGGGCGTATACCCTTATTCAGATTATCGAATAAGCGATGAAACCAGGAATTAGGAAACACTTTAGCAGAACTTGCGGTGGCCATCCAGACGCGAAAAACGGGGATGACATAATCACGTGGCCTCGCATGGTCAGGGCATTTCCATGCGGGATCACCTTCCTTCTGCCTCGAAAATTTCTCCGGTGTGGGACCGGCGCCCTCGGCGGTCAGTATTACAAGGAGCGCGGACGTATCCGTCCGCGGTGGTCTTAACGACGGGCTGGACAGCCCGTCCTCCCTTGCCGGAACCTGGTTGATGGCTTTTTCATGGTCTACGGGTGAGCCCCATGGCTCATGTTGCGCTGCCTCGAAAATTCCTCCGGTGTGGGACCGGCGCCCTCGCCGGTCACTATTACAAGGAGCGCGGACGTATTCGTCCGCGGTGGTCTTATCGACGGGCAGGAATGCCCGTCCTCCGTTGCCGGAGCGTGATTGGCGGCATTTTCATGGTCTACGGGTGAGCCCCATGGCTCATGTTGCGCTGCCTCGAAAATTTCTCCGCTGTGGGACCGGCGCCCTCGCCGGTCATTATCACAAGGAGCGCGGACGTGTCCGTCCGCGGTGGTCTTATCGACGGGCAGGATCGCTAATTTAACCTTCGATGGATCCACTCTTGCAGTGACTGGAGATATAATCCTTACAGGGGATTTGAAT
>JAWODE010000651.1:0-6471 GCA_046483455.1 Candidatus Hydrogenedentota bacterium
CCCGCAAGGGCCATTCCTACCGCGAACGTTTTCTTATTTCGCGCCGTTGGCGCTCCAGAGATGCGTGCAACCGTAGACCTCCGTGCAGTACCGTTTCCAACGGCACCGGCATCGGGGATGTTCCGTCGAGTTATCCGGCGATTTCAGGGACAGGCGGGCAATAAACAAGGAAGGTGGGGCTGTTGAAAAAATCCTTAAACCATTGGAATTGCGCGAAAAGCAGGAACGAACCCACCGGGTTGCGCAGCAAACCGGGGTCTGTCCCGGCCGCCTTTCGTGCCTTCGGTAGACGGCCCGGGTTTTTCAATAGCTTGATGGTAACCATTTTTAAAACACCGCGTCCAACATCGATTTCCGTTTCCGTTCTTTCTCGCTCATCTCCAAATGTCCTGATATTGCGCCCTCCTAGTGGGAGGCTAAATGAGAGGACACTTCTAATGTGGGCGCAAGAGGGCATTATCACTGTGGTTTGACAGGCTCGATAGCTCCATTTGACCTGTTTCGCGGCCGAATGGCACAATACGCTTTCCTGAAACGAACGAAAGTGAGGCCCTATTCATGACGTGTAATGAAGAAATCAATGAAAAGCACGGGTTCGAACCATGGGCGGCGAAGCTGCTCAAGGCGCGTACGATTCTTGTGTCGGGAACCGTCGACGAGGACCTGACGGAGCGGGTTATTTCAGAGTTGCTGATTCTTGACACGGACTCGCATGACCCCATCCGGGTTATTATTACGTCGCCGGGGGGCCATGTCGATGCGGGGTTGGCCATTCACGACGTCATGCGTTTTATCAAATCGGACATTATCGCCATTGGTGCGGGCTGGGTGGCCAGTATCGCCGTCCCGATCCTGTTCGGAGCGGACAAACCGAACCGGCTGGCTTTGCCCCATACGCGTTTTCTGCTCCACCAGCCCAGCGGCGGTGTGGGGGGGCATTTGAAGGACATTCGCATCGAGGCGCAGCAGATTATGAAAGTACGCGAGCGTCTGAACAAGATGATTTCCGAGGAAACCGGCCAGCCCTACGAAAAGGTATACGAAGACAGCGACCGCAATTTCTGGATGAATGCGGAGGAAGCGGTGGAATACGGGGTCATCACGCGAGTGATATCTTCCTTCGACGAGATCGGCAAGAAATAGCGGGGGCGAACCTCTCGCAACCGGGACGCATCAGTCCTCCGCGGATAATTCTCCCAAGGCGCGGGCTTCGTCGGAAAACGTTTCCCGTTTGATCCGGTCCAAGGTCGCGCTGTAATCCCATTCGGACGACAACGGTTTCCATTCGAGGCTGTCGGATAGCTTGTTGAGAAAAGCGGTCAAGACGGTCCAAGGGTCCTCGATGCCGAGCCCTTCCAGAGAAACGCCGCTGAGGATGATGCCGTGTCCCCCGTCGGCCATGGCCCAAAGGCCCCACACGATGCTGCCGGCACTCATGCCGGGCTGCAGCACCAAATCCCCTTCGGCGACCCCCTGATTCACCATCTGCAAGAGATAGTTCAGTACTTGTTGCTCGACTTTCTCGAACCGCTTTTCGCGTTCGGCCGACACTTTCTCACGAAACGAGCGGGTGATGCTTCGTGTTATCTGAATATCGCCGGGATAGAGCCGCGCAAAGTATTCCGCGGCGAGAGCAAACGCCAGCATACGCTCGCGGCTGCGGCCCTCGAAGGCCATCGCCCGCTGAAACATAGCATAGCGGCCCTCATGCGCCCGTTCGGCCAGGGTAACGATAATGTCCTCTTTGCAGGGGAAGTGAAGATATACCGTGCCCTTGGCGCAGTTGATCCGCTGGGCAATCTTGCCCATGGTGAGGCTGTAATACCCCTCCTCGAAAAACATTTGCCGCGTAACCTCGAGGATATGCTCCTCGCGCTCGCGAATTTCACGCTGTTTCGGCGAAAGGTTATCTTCAATACGCGGCATCGCACATCCCCCATTGTTCGGTGGGACCAATATACTTTTTTGGCGTGGGAAGTGCCAGCTTTCGTGTCTTTCTTATGTGCACGACATATATGTGTGAATTCTCCGGCGGTCTGGGGAAAAGACCGCCGGAGATTCACCTCTATTTGTAACTTATTTGTAAGCCATACAGGGGTACGTTATCCAGAATAGGGGTCCATCACCTGCATCATCTCCGTCATGACCTGTGACCAGGTTGCATTAATTGGAAATTCGCCGGGATAGCGGATGAACTCGACATGCCCGTCCATGAACAGGGAATTGCCACCGCCTGGGATGTGGTTAAACGAGGGCCGGTGGTCCGACATGGGGGATACCGCGCAAATAGCCGTGTCCCACATCACCGCGATCTCGCTTTGCGCCTTGGTACTTGCCGCGGGATTGTTGATGTCGGTGATAAAGAATCGCTCGATCCCTTCGCGCAGGCGGTAAACGGTTTGCCCATCGCTCAGACCGATGTCATCTTCATGCAAGCCGCGCCAGAACTCGGTCTGACTCAAGGGTACGGGGATTCCCATTGGCTCTCCACCTGTCAGCGCATTGTACAGGGGGCCTGTGCTTCCAATAATCGCCTGAAAATCCGGGTGCAGGTCGGCTCCCATCTCCGCCATGCCTGCCCAGATGGTATTCTCGTCAACGCCGGGTTGTAAGTAATGCGATGGGGTAAACGCCCATCCAAGGTAGTTATAGGAGATGTTCCAGAACCTCTCCGGGATTAACGGATCGCATTCGTAGTAGTTTTCCCAGTAGTTCCACGTGTCGGCACCCACATCAGAGGGACACCGCGCGATGTGGACGTCCGTCCAGTACTCGGGATACAGCATCGGACAATGCGGCCATAGATGGTTCGAGTTCACGGGTTGCTCAGTTGCCGCAGGGTCAGGATCATACGAGCCTGCATGAAACTTCGCCATGGGAGGGTACTTCTCCCCTTTAGCCTCGTTAGCATACATCTTGAAAATCAACCCGAACTGTTTCAAATTGTTTGCGCAGCTCGCGCGCCGGGCGGCTTCCCGTGCCCGCGCCAGCGCAGGTAGCAAAATCGCTGCCAAGATGCCGATGATGGCAATGACTACCAGCAGTTCAATCAGCGTAAACCCTTTCTTCTTCATCTCGCTAGTCCTCCTTCAATAACGGCCCAATTTTTCTCCTCAATGGAATTAACTTGAGGCCATTTTATGACGGGCCGTCATCCGTGTCAAAGGATTTCTTTCGTTATGTCTTTTTATATAAGCATATAAACATTTAAGGAATTCTAAGTTTTAAGCGAGAATAGAAGCCGTTCGGGTAGTCGCAGCGCTAACCCGTGAAGGTCTTCGATCGTTGCTCACGCGATGTTCGCGGGGGGCGGGGAATTTCTAGCCCTGTAGCCAATTTTGGCTTGACAATAGGAGCTGGCGGACCTTGCTTCCTGTGTAAGTATTTGGAAAATAATATATTATAATTCTTCCATTAATTCGTTAAAAAAATCACGATTTTGCTTGACATTGGCCGATTGGGCTGCTATAGTTTCTGTGAAACAAATCACAACGTGATGTGCTTCACGAAGTCCCGAAAACCGCGAGGTGTTGTCGTGATTTCCGATAAAACCGTAGCCCGATTGAGTGTGTACCGGCGGGTCCTCCAAGATATGCAGGAGTCGGGACAGGAGCATGTGTTTTCGCACGAGCTTGCGGCGAAGTCGGGCTGCACGGCCGCGCAGGTACGGCGCGATGTGATGGCGACCGGGTACACGGGCACGCCGGTGCGCGGTTACGATGTGGCTGCCCTGGCGGCGAGTATTGCCGAGTTTCTGTTTCGCTCGGATTCGCAGAAAGTGGCGTTGGTGGGCATTGGGAATCTCGGCCGGGCCTTGATGGCGTTTTCGCCCCGTCGCAACCCGCGGATTCCGATTGTGGCGGCATTTGACAATGACCCCGAGAAGGTCAACCGGGTGATTCATGGATGCCGGTGCTACCCGGTGGACCAACTTGAAGAGATTATTCAGGGAGAAGAGATTCGGATAGGCATCATTACGGTGCCGGCTCCCGCGGCGCAGGAAGTCGCGCGGCGGTTGTGCCGCGCAGGCGTGGTGGGATTGCTCAATTTCGCACCGACCCATGTATGGGTTCCGCCCCAGGTATATATCGAGAATCTGGATTTAAGCATCTCGTTGGAAAAGGTGGCGTTTTTCGCCGGACAGCAGACGCCCCGAAAGGAAATCAGCTCATGACTACAACTACGGGACAACAAACGATCAAGCCGGACATCGAGGAGATTCTCGATCGGTATGCCGGTGCTGGCAGAGATGCCCTGATTCCTCTCTTGCAGGACGTCCAGGAAGCGCACGGGTATTTGTCTCGCGAAGCCATCGCGCATGTCGGCGCGCACTTGAAGTTGCCGGCGAGCAAGATTTACGGGGTGGCGACCTTTTACAACCAGTTCAGGTTTCAGCCCTTGGGTCGTTTTCACATCCAGGTCTGCCGGGGGACGGCATGCCATGTGAAGGGTTCGCTGGCTGTGCTGGACGCCATCCGGCAGGAGTTGAATATCGAGCCCGGCACAACAACGCGGGACGGATTATTCAGCCTCGAGGTGGTGGCGTGTATCGGCGCGTGCGGGCTTGCGCCCGTGATCACCGTCAACGGGGAATTCCACGCGAATCTGACCCCGCAAAAGGCCCGGGCCCTATTGGAAGAACTTCGGGAAGAGGTTGAAAATGAAGACTAACGATACTCCAGAAAATGCCGTCATGGCCCCACAGAAGGCGCTGATAGACTATGCGTGCGGGCGCACGCGGGAACTCGATAGCGCTACCGAGGCAACGTACGAGGAACAGCTCAAACGGCTGCGTCGCGAGCGGGTGGAGCATCCCGTTATCTACGTGGGGGCGGGCACCTGTGGCCTCGGCGCCGGCGCCGGCAAGACCTTGAGCGCGATACGCACGTTTTTCCGTCTGCGAAACATCGAGGCCGAGGTCGTCGAGGTCGGCTGCATCGGGCTCTGCGCCCTCGAACCCCTTGTCGATATACAACTGCCCGGCAAAGCGCGGGTGGCCTTCAAACAGGTGACCGAGGACAAGGTCAAGACCCTCCTCGAGAGTGTGCTCGCGGAAAGAATCCCGACGGATATGGTTTTGGGGCAGTTCAATACCAAGGGTGCGGCGCCGTGGCCCAATGTGGATAAGCTGGCGGAACACCCGTTTTTTGCGCCTCAGACGCGCTGGGTGCTGAAGAATTGCGGGGTCGTGAACCCGTCGAGCATCGAGGAATACGTCGCGAGTGGTGGCTACCAGGCTTTGGCCAAGACCATTCATACCATGACGCCGCCCGAGGTCTGCGATATGGTCGAGAAGAGCGGGCTTCGCGGGCGCGGAGGCGGCGGTTTCCCGACGGGCAAAAAATGGAAGTTTGCTTTGAACACGGAAAGCGACCAGAAGTATCTGGTCTGCAATGCCGACGAGGGCGACCCGGGGGCCTTCATGGACCGTGCGGTCATTGAAGGCGACCCCCATCGCTTGCTCGAAGGCATGGCCATTGCTGCGTATGCCATCGGCGCAAGCAAGGCGTATGTGTACATCCGCGCCGAATATCCTCTGGCCATCAAACGCCTGAAACATGCCATCGCCGAGGCCAAGGCTTATGGGTTTCTCGGGAAGAACATTCAGGACAGCGGCTTTAGCCTCGATATTGTCATCAAGATGGGCGCGGGCGCATTCGTGTGCGGCGAGGAGACCGCCCTGATTCACAGCATCGAGGGCAAACGCGGCATGCCGCGTCCGAGGCCGCCGTTTCCCGCGGTGCGGGGCTTGTTCGATAACCCTACGATTATCAATAACGTCGAGACCTTAGCGAATCTGCGCATCATCGTGACCGACGGCGCCGAGGCGTTCGCGGCCGTCGGCACGGAGACCAGCAAGGGCACCAAAGTATTTGCCCTCTCGGGCAAAATCGCCTTGACCGGCCTCGTCGAGGTGGCCATGGGCACGACCGTGCGGGAGGTCCTGTTCGCTATCGGCGGCGGTATCCCGAACGGCAAGAAGTTTAAGGCGGTTCAAATCGGCGGACCGTCGGGCGGGTGCATTCCGGAACAACACCTGGATATCGCCATCGATTACGAATCGCTGAAGACCGTCGGCGCCATGATGGGTTCCGGCGGGCTGGTGGTGATGGACGAAGACACCTGCATGGTCGACGTGGCCAAGTTTTTCATGGAGTTCATCCAGCGCGAGAGTTGCGGGAAATGCATCCCCTGCCGCGAAGGCACGCTACGCATGCTGCAAATTCTCGAGCGCATTACCCGCGGGCGTAAACGCGAATCGAAGCTCGATGCGCTCGAACGGTTTAAAGGGGTAATGATGCTCAACCGCACCGCGGAGGTCATTCGAGACACTAGCCTGTGTGGATTGGGCCAGACGGCGCCCAATCCCGTGCTGAGCACACTGCGCTGGTTCCGTGACGAGTACGAGGCGCATATTTACGAGCGGCGCTGTCCGGCCGGGGTGTGCCCGGAATTGCGCGCATTTGAGAT
>JAWODE010000659.1:0-3068 GCA_046483455.1 Candidatus Hydrogenedentota bacterium
ATAAAAATTAACCCTAAAGGTGAATAATTTTCTTGCACGAGCGCGCATAGTCATGTATATTGAGTTCAAGACGAAGAAACTGAGGCAGCAATGCCAGAGCTTAGCGGCGTTGCGCAAGGCTTATGGTGAGGTGATTGCCAGGCAGGTCGTGAAACGCATCAATGCTCTGAAAGCGGCGGACCGTATTGAGGACCTGGCCCCGCTGCCTCCAACGCGGTGTCATCCCTTGAAAGGGAGCCGAAAGGGGCAATACGCGATGAACCTGGGCCAGCCCTACCGCCTGATTTTCGAGCTGCTGGCTGAAACGCGCATCGTTCGCGACGAGAGAGGAGCAAAACCAGAATGTGGAGTCCGCATTCTGGCTATCGAGGATTACCATGACTGAAATGACAAAAGACAGGGGTTATGCGCCCGACATCGCCATTCCACCTGGCGAGACCCTGCGGGAAACCATACAAGCCCTGGGCATGCAGCAGAATGAACTGGCTGAGCGCATGGGCCGCCCTTTAAAGACCATCAACGAGATCATCAAGGGGAAGGCCGCCATTACCCCGCAGACGGCAACGGAACTTGAGCGCGTGTTGGGCACGCCCGCCCGCTTCTGGCTCCGGCTTGAGATGGACTACCAGGAAGCCCGGGCGCGGTTGAAGGACCAAAAAGCCATCGAAAATGAGAAACCGCTGCTGAAACGGTTTCCCTATGCTGAGATGGCGAACCTGGGCTGGGTACCGCGTAGCCGGCGCGAGAAGGAAAAGGTCCACATGCTTCGCTCCTTTCTCGGCGTGGCCACGCTGAGCACCCTTCCCAATGTGGAAGTCGCGGCCTATCGTAAAGCTAAAAAAGTTGAAGCAACACCGGAAGCCTTGAGCGTCTGGCTGAGGAGAGGAGAGCTTCTTGCTCAAGAGATGGATACCGCGCCCTTCTCCAAAGCGAGATTCCGCAAGGCACTGCAAGAGATTCGCCGTCTGACGCGCGGTCCCTTGGCGGCGGCCATAAAGAAGATGGTGGAACTCTGTGCCGACAACGGTGTCGCGGTCGTTTTTGTGCCGCACCTGAAGGGCACGTACATCAACGGTGCCGCCCGCAGGCTGAAATCCGACAAGGCCGTTGTTCAGTTGAGCATCCGCAATCGTGTTGAGGACATCTTCTGGTTCACCTTCTTCCACGAGTGCGGGCATATTCTGCTGCACGGGAAGAAGGAATATTTTATTGACGTGGAGGAGGACACGTATTCAGCCAAGGAGAAAGAGGCTGACGAGTTCGCGCGGGACATACTGATTCCCCAGAACGCTTTCCGTCGATTCACCGATAGCGGCCGATTCGATGCCGCCAGCGTGCAGTCGTTCGCGAAAGAGATCGGCGTTTGCGATGCTGTCGTCGTTGGCCGGTTGCAGCACGAGGATCAGGTTTCTTATAAGAGCATGCTCAATCGCATCAAACGCACGCTGGACTGGGAGAAGCATATCCCGAACATGGCGCCGTAGGGGGCTCTTTCGCGGGCGCACTGATGAAATGAATACGGCATACAAGGCTGAGAGGAGTAGTCTAAACCCATGCCGGGAGTAAGCGAATCGATTCTGGAAGATGCGGCTTTGGAGTGGCTGGGGGACTTGGGCTACGGTATCACCCACGGCCCTGACATTGCTCCAGACGAGATCGCGGCGGAGCGGCTGGACTATTCCGACGTGTTGCTGGAACGACGCCTTCGTCAGGCATTGGAGCGGTTAAATCCCGATTTGCCCTACGAAGCCATCGACGCGGCCGTCCGGAAAGTCACGCGCCTGCCCGCTCCGGCGCTGGTCGGCAATAACCACGCCTTCCACAAGATGCTGGTCAACGGGATCGATGTGGAATACCGGACGTCCGACGGCAGCGTGGACTATGACAAAGCCCGCATGGTCGATTTCGCCGAACCGGAGAATAACGACTGGTTGGCGGTGAATCAATTCACGGTCATAGAGGACAACCACACGCGCCGTCCGGACATCGTGATTTTCGTGAACGGCCTGCCGCTCGCCGTTTTCGAGTTGAAGAATCCCGCGGACGAGAACGCGACCATCTGGGCGGCTTACAAACAGTTGCAGACCTACAAGCTCCAGATCCCTTCCTTGTTGGCCTACAACGCCACGTTGGTCGTCTCGGACGGCACCCAGGCGCGGGTCGGCAGCCTTACCGCCCCGAAAGAGTGGTTCATGCCATGGCGCACCATCGAAGGCGAGGAGTTGGCCCCGCCTACGGTGATGGAACTGGACGTGTTGGTGAAGGGCATCTTCGAAAAGCGCCGATTCCTGGACTTGGTGCGCCACTTCATGGTCTTCGAGGACGAAGGCGGAGGGGAACTCCTCAAGAAACAAGCGGGCTACCACCAGTTCCACGCGGTGAACACCGCCGTCGAGACTTCCGTAGAGGCGGCGAGTCCCGAGGGCGACAAGCGGTGCGGCGTGGTCTGGCACACCCAGGGGTCGGGCAAAAGCCTGACCATGGCGTTCTACGCGGGCAAAATCATTCTGCACCCGGCGATGGAAAACCCCACACTGGTCGTGCTCACCGACCGCAACGACCTCGACGACCAGCTTTTCGGCACCTTCGCGCGGTGCCACGAACTTCTGCGTCAGAAGCCTGTGCAGGCCAACGACCGCGAGGAACTCAAACAGTTGCTCCAGGTGGTCTCGGGCGGGGTGGTGTTCACAACCATACAGAAGTTTTTTCCCGAACAGAAGGGGGAGACGTACCCGTGCCTGTCGGAACGCCGCAACATCGTGGTCATCGCCGACGAGGCCCACCGCAGCCAGTACGATTTCATCGACGGCTTCGCCCGCCACATGCGCGACGCCTTGCCAAATGCGTCGTTTATCGGGTTTACGGGGACACCCATCGAGTTGACCGACAAGAACACGCGGGCAGTGTTCGGCGATTATGTAAGCATCTACGACATCATGCAGGCTGTCGAGGACAAGGCGACGGTGCCTATCTACTACGAGAGCCGCCTGGCCAAGCTGACCTTGGACGAAAAAGAGCTGCCGCACCTCGACGAGGACTTCGAGGAAGCCACCGAAGGCGTTGAAGGA
>JAWODE010000673.1:0-15516 GCA_046483455.1 Candidatus Hydrogenedentota bacterium
TCCATGTCCGCGGTCGTGACCCGTTCCTCGTCGTGTGCTGCCTGTTCGCGGTTGCGGCGCCGGTGGGCGTCGCGCTTGAACTCCCAGCACACCCGCCGCGCGATGGTCGAGAGCCACGCAGCGAATTTGGCGGGTTCGCGGAGCGTGTCGAGGGCCTGGTAGGCCTTGATAAACGTTTCCTGGGTGGCGTCCTGCGCATCGGCGTAGTTGCCCGTTTGCGCATAAGCGAGTGCCTGGACGAGATGGATGTGGCGTTCGACGAGGACGTTGAACGCCTCGGGTCTTCCGGCCAGCGTGTGCCGGACGAGCCGTTTGTCCGTACTGAGCGATGTCGGCAACATGATTGTGCCTCCTTCACCACTATAGAGGCCGCTGAGACAAATTTCATGACATGTCCGACCACCGGGTAACCTGCCAAGACAGCGAACCATGGGCTGGTCAACTCACCCGTAGACGATGAAATACAAGAATCCACCCCCAAATCGGCTGCCGCCGATTTGAAGACGACGCACGGCGAAGCCGTTGCTGGCCCCCCGCCAGCGGGGGACAAGGTCCGTGACATTGGCGAGTGCGAAGCGCATGTGCGATTCCCCCTCGCCAGCGGGGGACAAGCGCTACGAACCAAGTATTTTCGAGGCGGTTCCGTCTCGCGCCTTCGTCGCTCCCTTGGTACAATCCCGGTTTTCGGATTTTGCGAGGCAGCGAAGCATAAGTGCTTCGGCTCACCCGTACACCATGAATATGGTGCCAACCAGGCTCCGGCAAGGGAAGACGGCCTGTCCAGCCCGTCGTTAAGATCACCGTGGACGGAGACGTCCGCGCTCTTTGTAACGACTTGTAATGACCGGCGAGGGCGCCGGTCCCACACCGGACGAATTATCGAGGCAGAAAAACACGGACAAACACGGACGCACCCAGGGCGGGCAAGCCGCAAACAAACTGCCGCGTCCGGAGTCCACGCTCGTCGACGCGGGCTCGCGTGGTAAGACCCGCGGCTGCGCCGTTATCGAGAAGACGCATACCTTCGGTATTGCGGTCACTCAGCCAGCGGGGGACAGCGAGACCGAACTTCAAACCGTTCCTTTTTCTGCTTTTGCATGGATGACAGGGGCCGGGACGAGATGGAAGAGGGGCAGTTCCCACCGTCATTCCTGCGTAAGCAGGAATCCAGAGGGCTTGCAAGAAGCGTCCTGTGGACGCAAGAGGACATTATCACTGTGGTTTGACAGTGTTATCGTCCTGAATTCACAAGGCTGAAGCCCTTTCTGGAAGCGCCGAGTACCGCTTTGGGATTCTTTTGCTATCCGCCGGTCGGGCACTGCAACAGCCTTTCCGCGAAAATTGCTTGCGGCCAGTTGTTCTTTGGAGATGCGACAGCCTTTAGAGCCCTTCTTGGCCCACGCGCTCGCGGCGCATCGAGCAGGTCGCGCAATAGGTGTCGCAGAGATAGCCCATCGGGTTGGCGCGCAAGAGCTCGACGGCAGTACTCAGGAGGGGCTGCATCTCGCAGAGCATGGCACGTGCTTTACCGATGCGCCCGTCGCGTATGAGTCCTGCTTTGCGGAAGGGCTTTTCGAATTTGGGAAACCCCGTGCTGCATCCCGGGATGATCTCGATTGGCCGCTCCTCGACTTGGCCGTTTGGCAGAGCCACGCGTGCGATGGGCTCGAACCCCGCACACGGGAGATGAAGATAGGGCACTGCCGCATAATATTCAGCGAGATGCAGCAACGTGCACGACTCGAAGCCGCAGCCGATCAGCAAGACCTTCGCGCCGGCTTTCTGGAGACGGTCCAGAGGCGAATCTTCCGCAACGGGCTGCACTTCGTCGTGCCCGGCGAGAATTTCGGCCGCTCCTTCCCCGATACCCGCCGCCGAATGCGTAGGACTGGCGCTTCGAACTACGCCCGGCTCTTTACGGGCGAGTTCCGGCCAGACGCCGATCGAGGCATCGCACCGCAAATCGGGGTGGAAGGGGGGACATCCCACAGCACCGCGGCACGAATAAGTGTGTGTGGGGAAAAACACCGCTCCGTGGGGTCCCAACACCTTCCGGTAAGCCGCGAAGAGGTTCGGCACCACATCGCGGGCGATTTTTGTCTTGCGGAGACCCGTATGAACGAAAAGGCGATCGCCTTCGCCGATTCCCATCTCGCGCATTTGTTCCGCGAGACGGTCAACGGTCCATTTGTTTGATTTGAACCACATGGCGTTTATGTAGGCGGTACTTTCTCGCCGACTCGAAACAATCGGGCGGCATTTGCGCCCGTCCGTTGCGCGAACACCTCGATTGTAACGCCTTTTACTTCCGCAAGGCACGCGGCCGTGTATTGGACATACCGCGGTTCGCACCGCTTGCCGCGAACGGGCTGGGGAGCGAGGTAGGGGCTGTCGGTTTCCACGAGAAGCCGGTCCATCGGCACGACGCCTGCCGCTTCCCGCAGAGAACCGGCTTTGGGAAAGGTTACGTTGCCTGCGAAGGAGAGGTACGCACCCATTTCAAGGCATGTTTCCGCAAAAGCCGCATTGCTGCCGAAACAATGCATGATGACTCCCGGAATCCGACCGGCCGCGTTGGCCAGGATCGCGGCTGCGTCCTCGTCGGCATCGCGGTTATGAATCACCACAGGCAGCGCGAGGTCCGCGGCGAGTTCCAATTGCGCTTCAAATGCTTGGTGTTGCTCCGCGGGCGTTGTCTCGGCGTAACGGTAATAATCAAGGCCAATTTCACCGATTGCGACGGTCCCCTCGAGGGCCGCGAGACGACGAAGTTCCGTCAAGGCGTCTTGATCTGCACGATCCGCGTGATACGGATGAATGCCGACTGTAGCAAACACGCGGTTTCTCGTCATCTCGATCGCTTGCCGGCTCGTATCCACGTCGTCACCGACGACGACCAGCCAATCCAACACGTCCAAACTGCGATCCAGGACTTCGGAGCGGTCTTCCTCGAAACGGGAGTCCTGAAGATGACAATGCGTGTCCACCAATGCCGTCAATTCGAGGCCCCGCTGGATTTCTTGGATTTGCGGCGCCGACGTCTCGAGCGCCGCTTCTTTTTGCGTCGCGACCCCTGTTCGGATTGGTGCTCCTGAGAGGGACCGGCTTCACGAGGCGGTGCCGTTTCCTCGGTCTCGGTCGCATCGGTCGCAACCACCTCGTCGTGGGCTTCAGGAGAGGTTTCTTCGTCGTCCAGTTCCGAGGATTCGTCCGATTCCTCGGCCTGGGCTTTGGTTTCGGCTTCGGCGGCCGCGCGGGCCGCGGCTTTCGCCTTGCGCGGGTCCGGGTATTGGTCGTTTTCATAGGCCAGGCAGCACAGGAGCCGGCCGCATTGCCCGCTGATTTTAGACGGGTTGAGCGAAAGGTTTTGCCGCTTGGCCATTTTCATCGAGATGGGCTTGAATTCCGTCATCCACGAGGCGCAGCACAGTTCCCGGCCGCACACGCCCAATCCTCCTACGAGCTTGGCCTCGTCGCGCACCTGAATATGGCGCAGTTCGATGCGCGTCTTCAGTTCCTGGGCAAGGTCGCGCACCAGCTTACGGAAGTCCACCCGTTCGGCAGCGGTAAAGTAGAAGATGACCTTGTGTTTATCGAAGGTATATTCCACGTCTACCAATTTCATGGGAAGCCTGTGCTGTACGATTTTCTGGACACACACCGCTTTTGCGCGGTCCTCGTCGCGTTGAATCTGGTTGAATGTGCTTTCGTCCGTCAGTGAAGCGCGGCGGACGACGTTCATCTTGATCAACTCTTTCATGCCCTCGGGACAATCCTCGGGCGCTACGATACACGTGCCGTATTCCAACCCCCGGTCACTGCGAACGATGCATTTGTCGTTTCGCTTCAAGGGAATGTCTTCGCACACGAACGTAAATACGCGCGTAGGTTTGCGAAGGCGAATTTTCACCGTCTGCATCTATATCACACTCCTCCCTCGGCGCTACTCAGCCGCCAAAGCGAAGAAAAGGTCGCGAAACACGCGCTCCTCGTTCACAAACCGGTCGAGATAATAACGCGCTTTCTCCACCGCCTGAATCTTTTTCTCCGGCGCCGTGGAGAGGTGGTCGCGAAAACCGTCCAAGTGGTCCTGGTTAAGAATTTTGCCCTCTTCGTGCGTGGCCGCGTACACCATCTCGTCACGGTACCACGTTTCCAGCAGATAAAGATAATCGAGTATACCACGGCGTACGGCCGCGGCGGTATGCGCGAGGCGCAGTTCTTTCTGCGCCTGCTTCTCCTCGGCGCCTAAGGTTTCGTCGGGGTCGATGTTTAATTCGGCGTCGATGGCCGCCTCGATTTCCTTGCGCTGCGTCGCGAGTCTCTTCGCAAACTCTTCCGATAACTCGACGGGATCCATGCCCTCTTTCAGTTTGGCAACAATGTAAAGCGCAATGTCCCGCTTATCCGAATCCAGGAATTCCAGGGCGCGGTCCATGCGGCCCTGCGAAAGCCCGGCAATGGAGTCCGCCTTCTCGGGAGTCAGATCGCGTTCGCGTTGAAGGAGCGCTGAAACCGTTTCACGCCGAAGGGTCCGAAACCGTACGGCCTGGCACCGCGACCGGATCGTGGGCAGCAGTTCACGCGGGTATTCACTTAGCAGGATGAAAAGCGTCTGGCCCGGCGGTTCCTCCAGCATCTTGAGGAAATGATTCTGTGCCGTGGCATTCATGCGGTCGGCATCCTGAATGACCACCGTACGCCATTCAGACTCGTACGGACGCAGAGAACAGATTTCGTTGATCTCGGAAATGACGTTTGTCCGAATAGAGCGCGAGGTGCCCTTCGGCACCACAATCCGCACATCCGGGTGATTTCCGTGGTCGACTTTGCGGCACTGGAGGCATTGATCGCAGGCATCGTCGGGACGCTCTGTGCAATTGACCGCTTTGGCCATCTCGAGAGCGGCGAGGGCCTTGCCGACCCCCCCCGGACCCAAAAAGAGCATCGCATTCGGGATCCGGCCGCTGCGCAGAATCTGCTGCAACAGCCGAACGGCGACTTCCTGGTCTCGAATATCCGAAAAACTCACGGTTGCTCCAGCTTTTTGCGTACTTCCCTATAAATGACCTCAGCCACCGATTCCGGCGGTTGCAAGGCGTCCACGACCTTTACCCGGTCAGGCTCTGTTTCCGCAATACGCAGAAACTCATTGCGGACGCGCTCATGAAACGCCAGCGGCTCGAGCTCGATGCGGTCGCGGTCATGGGCCGCTGCAGCCCGCTCGAGGCCGGTCTTGGCGGGCATGTCCAGGATAATGGTCAGATCGGGCCAAACCGTTCCGGTGGCGACGCGGTGCAATTCGCGCACCGTATCACGGGGTAAGACACGGCCTGCACCCTGGTACGCGGTGGTGCTGTCGGCGAACCGGTCGCATACGACGACGATGCCTTTGTCGAGCGCCGGTTTGATCTTCTCGGCAACATGCTGTGCGCGCGCCGCCTCATACAACAGTAGCTCGGCGACGGGCGACAATGTTGTATTGACAGGGTCAAGGAGAATCTGCCGAATGGCTTCGGCAATGGGGGTGCCGCCGGGTTCGCGGGTGAGCAATACGTTGCGGCCCTCCGCCTCGAGGCGCTCACGCAGGAGGGCCATCTGCGTTGTCTTGCCACAGCCTTCGACGCCTTCCAGCGTTATGAACACACCTTTCATGATTCTCCCAGAGCTCTACGCCGCGCCTCCTGCGCTTGTTCAAAAAACGCATCCAACCCCTCGGCATAACCATCGGCCACCATGCGGCGGATTTGGGCCAGTTCTTCCTCGAGCCGTTCAAGCCCCTCCGTAATAGCTGTTCGATTCGTCAGGCAGATGTCGCGCCAGAGTTCGGGACGCCCCGCGGCAACCCGGGTCACATCGCGGAAACCGGTACCCACAAACGGGGTGACCTCTCCCGACGCGGCGGCCAGCCGTGCGACGCAACCGGCGGCGATATGCGGGATGTGGCTCGTGCGTGCCACAAGGGCGTCATGCATTTCCGGGTCGACGGTCAGCACTTTTGCTCCGAGTGTTTCCCACAGCGCCGTGATGCCGGCGCGGGCTTCCTCGGCGGCGGGATTCTCGTCGACGATGGTAATGCAGCCCTCGTAAAGTGTCGCTGAGGCGTATTCCGGGCCGAATTTCTCGGAGCCGGCCATGGGATGGCTGCCGACGAAACGCAGGGGCGATGGCCATGTGCGGGCGGCATGGCTGCAGATCGCGGCTTTGGTGCTGGCGACATCGGTAACAAGGGCCGTTTCGGAACACACCGGACGGATGGCGTCCAGAATCGAGGGCACACTGCCGGCCGGGGTACAAATCACAATCAGGTCCGCGTCGCGGCATGCTTCCACAGGTTCGAGGTACGAGGCATCAATGATGCCGAGGGCGGTGGCTTTCTCGAGGGTGTTTGGGTTCCGCCCCACGCCACGCACCCTGTCCGCCAGATTTTTGGCCTTTAATGCCAAGGCAAGCGAGCCGCCCAGCAATCCTACGCCAATAATGGTCACGGCGCCGTAACGTTGGGTCACGACCCTCCCTCCGCCACAGCAATGGCCTCGGCCGGATTGATAGCGCCGAGATACAAGGCACGCCCGATAATGACTTCGTCGACGCCGTCCGGTTCAAGCTCTTTCAAACGGCGCACGTCCTCGATAGACGAGACACCGCCAGAGGCGGTAACCGGAATGCGCACGGCTCTAGCCACTGCCTGGGTTGCGACCACGTTGGGTCCCTTCATCATCCCGTCACTGTTAATATCCGTGTAAATAATGCGCGCGGCGCCCGCTTTCTCCACCTCTTGGGCGAACTCGACGGCCCCCCTGGCTGTGGTGTCGCGCCAAGCGCTGAGCGAGACCTGCCCGTCGCGCGCATCCACCCCGACGGCAATTTTCCCCGGATATCGCTCGATGGCCTCCTCCAGAAACCCGCGATCCCGGTACGCAGCAGTTCCGAGTATCACCCGAGCGGCGCCAGCCTCCAGGGCCGCGTCTACATCGGACATGGCACGGATGCCGCCACCAATTTCGTACGGAATGCCCGCCTTGTGAAGACTTCGCAACACGCCGAGCGCGCAAAGGCGGCCCTCACGCGCGCCATCCAGATCGACGACATGGATCAGGCTCTGAACCGCTTCAAACCAGTGGCGGGCCTGTGCCGCCGGGTCGTCCGAAAACACGGTTTCCTGGCCGTAATCGCCCTGTACCAGATTGACGCAACGCCCCCCCCGAATATCGACGGCCGGTACAATACGCATGCCCCGGCCGCCTATTCGAGTTCCGCTTTGGCCAATTCCACCAATTTTGTGAACCCCTCTTCGTCAGACACGGCCATCTCGGCAAGCATTTTGCGATTAACGTCGATGTTCGCTTTTCGAAGGCCGAGAATGAACCGGCTGTACGGCATGCCGTTAGCCCGCGTGGCGGCGTTGATGCGCGCGATCCAGAGTCTGCGAAAGTCGCGTTTGCGCGCTTTGCGGTCCCGGTACGCGTAGAGCCCCGCATGTTCGACGGCCTGGCGGCTGGTTTTCATCAGACGGTGGCGACTTCCACGGTATCCGGACGCCTTTTTAATATACTTTTTGCGGCGTCGGCGCGATGCTGGCGCGTTGCTTGTACGTGGCATGACTCAATTCCTCACAGGTTGACCGTCCTACGGACGGGGATGGTTTCCATTATTTCCCAAATCTACCCGTAGGGCAGCATCCGCTTGACCCGCGCGGTATCTTCGGGTCCCAGAATGTCGGCCGCCCGCAGTCTGCGCTTGCGTTTTGCGGATTTATGGGTCTTCAAATGGCTTCCGTAGGCCTTGTGGCGCTTGACTTTGCCCTTCTTGGTGAGCTTAAACCGCTTCGAGGCGGACTTGTTGGTTTTCATTTTCGGCATACGATATCCTCCTTTATGCGTGGTCTGCAGGCGGTCCACATTAGACGTTTTGCATCGGTCTTCAACGCGTCCGTGGACTCAAAGCACGAAACTCACCCTCTTTACACTGTGAAGCGGGGCCCGTTTCGCTCTCCTTGCCCCCGCTTGGGCCGTTTATTCCCTGCCCACTACCCGTTGGTTGTGTAGCTGCGTAGGCGGCGTATCACCGCGATTACGATTCTTGCCCGCTTTCTTTCTTCGCTTCCTCTTTCGCCTGCCGGGATTTCTTGTGCGCCCCTTTGCCGGGGGTCAGCATCAGGACCATATTGCGTCCCTCGAGGCGGGCCCGGCTGGCGTCCGGCGGGTCATCGAGCAAATCGGACGTGGCCTCGACTACCCGCCCCAGAATCTCGCGCCCAAAGTCCGGATGGGCCATTTCGCGTCCCCGGAACATGATCGTGAGCTTGACTTTGTTTCCCTCTTGAAGAAACTCGCGTGCGTGATTCGTTTTGTAATCAAAGTCGTGTTTGTCGATCTTGGGTCGGTACTTGACCTCTTTCACCGTCATCACATGTTGATGTTTTTTGGATTCCTTTGCGCGTTTACTTTGCTGATACTTGTACTTGCCGAAGTCGAGTATGCGGCAGACAGGAGGACGCGCATTGGGGGCAACCTCGACGAGGTCCAACCCGCGTTCTTCTGCCTCGCGCAATGCGTCCTCCGGGCTCATAATACCCAGTTGTTCTCCTTCGTCATCGATTACGCGCACTTGCCGGGCACGAATGCGTTCATTCACTCGTACACGGCCGGTTCCATCTGTCCTGGCGATAAGTCACCCTCCCTGGGGAAATCCCCAACCTGTTCCGGGGGACAGGTACCCCTTGTTCCGCCGCGCGGCACAAAAAAGCGCGGCAAAGAGCGCCAGCCCTCTGCCGCGACATGATATCCACCACGCGGAAACCCTTGGTTCATAACCCTGCTGGCTGGCTGCAAACCGCCGCAAGGTGAGAAGCCGGCGCTTCTTCTTTTCCTAAACTGTGCTGAAAGCGTACCAAAACCCACGGCTCCTGTCAATTTTTTGATCCTGCCTTTTATGGTTCTGCTTGGTTCAGCCCCGCCATCGCCGGGCGCCTGGTTTCAGGGGGAGTCGAAAAATACCGGGAAGATACAGCCATTCCCTTACTGCCCGCCGCATAGGGAGTAGCGGTCCTGATGTGAAATGTGGGCTTCAGCACACTGGAATTCCGCGCGGGATTCTGCATAATTGAGGCGATGTTGTGACCGAATGCAGCCAAACCGGAGATAAACCATGCCGAACGAAGTCAGCCGCAGGAGTTTTCTGCAAAACAGTTCGATGGCGGGGGCGGGTCTGGCCGCGCTTTCCCCCTTCGGCAATCCGAAGAAATCTTACCAAAAGGGCGTGAGCCCGTGGCCGATTTGCATCAATACGAGCACGATTCGCCCGACACCACTCGAGAAAAAACTCGAAGTGACGGTGGCGGCCGGGTACGACGGCATCGAATTGTGGATTGATGAACTCGAAAATTACGAGAAAGAGGGCGGCAAGCTTGAAGATTTGGCTAAGCGAATAAAGGACCTCGGCCTGTTCGTGCCCAACGTGATCGGGTTGTGGGGAAGTATTCCGGCTGACCCGGCCAAATGGGAGGAGTCTCTCGGCCCGACCCGCAACCGCATGCGGATGATGGCCGCGGTGGGCTCGAAGCATGCCGCGTGCATTCCACCCGGCAAACCTGCCGACATCGATCGCGAATGGTGCGCCCAGTGCTACCGCGAACTGGTCCAAATCGGTCGTGACGAGTACGGGCTCTCGGTGGCGCTCGAGTTTGTCGGGTTTATTGAAAGCGTCCACCGTTTCGGCGACGCGGCCGGCATTGCCATAGACGCTAACATCCCCGAAGCCCGTCTGATCATGGACACCTTCCATCTCTACCGCGGTGGCTCGGGGTTCGAAGGCATCCGACACGTACAGGGCGGTTTCATCGCCGATTTCCACATCAACGATGTCCCCGCTGAACCGCCCCGCGAGGAAATGAGCGACAAACACCGCATTTATCCCGGCGACGGCATCCTGCCTCTGGCGGACGTGCTGCAGCAGCTCCAGCAAATCGCTTACGAAGGCCCGCTGTCGGTGGAAATGTTCAATGAGGAACATTACACGCAAGACCCGCAAGTCGTCGCCGACACGGCCCTTCGCAAGACCCTCGAGGTTATCGACGCCGCGGACGTCTAGAGCGTTTCACGAAGGTGTTGCTACGGCAAGCCACATGGTTGGTCACCATGGGATTTCAGCCTATGGCTCGATGGGTGGTATGTCCTCCGCGTTGCCGTCAATTTCCAGCGCGATGATGGTGTCGATCTCGTGCCGGTTCGCCTTCGGCACATCAAGGGTAACAGCTTCCGCGCCCTGCGTGATTGACACGGCGCCGCCGCCGAGCTGGGTCGCATTCACGACCATGAAACCGAGGGGCGGCAGGACCAGCGGCTTGTCGTTCCATTCGAATACATGCACGTAAATGGTGTCGCCTTTGCACGTCGATACGCCCCAGTCGCCGGGCATGTACGGTCCGCCGCGGGTGCCGTAGATGCTTTCGCCGTATTTGTCGAGCCAGGCGCCCATCTTGCGCAGGCGGTCGGCCTGTTCGGGGGCAATGCGCCCGTCCGGCATGGGACCGACGTTAAAAAGCAGGTTGCCGTCGCCGCCCGCGGTGCGGATGAGGGTTCTCAAGCATTCTTTAAGCGATTTGATCGTGTCGTCCGGTTTCCAGGCCCACTGCGTGCCGATGGTCATGCAGGTTTCCCATGGCTGTTTGCGGTTGAACGCGCCTATTTCCTGCTCGGGCGTGTCGAAATCGCCGGGATATCCTTCTTTGGTGGTGCCCTCCATGCCTTGGCGGCCCTTGCCGACCCGGTTGTTGACGAGGATGTCGGGCTGGAGACTACGGACGTAGTTGTAAAGCCGGACGCCGCGCTCGCGCGACCACGGCTCCTCCCATTCTCCGTCAAACCACATGACGAGGAGGGGGCCATACTTGGTAATCAGTTCTTCCATGTGTCCGTACATGTACTCGACGTAGCGGTCCATGCTGGGTTCGCGGCCTTCGGGTAGGGCATAACCGGGTCCGCCCTGGCTGTCCGCGGTATTGTAATCGGGCTGATACCAGTCGAGGATCGAGTAATACGTGCCGAACTCGATGCCCCCTTCCTTGCATGCCTTCGCGAGTTCAGCAATGACATCCCGGCCGAAGGGCGTGCTCATAATGTCGTAATCCGTGTACTGTGAATCCCAGAGACAGAAGCCGTCATGGTGTTTCGACGTCAACACCATGTATTTCATGCCGGCATCCTTGGCGATACGCACCCATTCGGTAGCGTCGAATTTGGTGGGGTTGAATTGTTTGTAGAGTTGATCGTATTCCTCGACGGGCACCTCTCTTCCCCGCGACCAGCCGATCTCGGTGCCTTTCAGTGCGACCGGTCCCCAATGGATAAACATGCCGAACCGCATGTCCTGGAAGTCTCTCAGCGATTTCTGAGCCGTTGGTCGGATGTCAGGGGCCTCGGCCGATTCCTGCGCCGTCGCGCCCATAGCAATGCCAACACTAAGAATTACGAAAACGCCTACTTGCCACATTGGATGTCCTCCCCTTTTTCCGGGAATCCCGCTCGATTCATTCTCCAGCCTGACACGATTGGATGCGCGGTGCAAATGAAAGCCTGTGTGACGGGCCGGAGTTTGTCATGCGACTCATCCCAATACAACAAAAATGCGTATCTTTGAAAGGCCATGCGTCACAAACAAGTTGACTCATAGACTATGTGTCAAGCCACATTAGAAATGTCCTCTTTTCTTGGATTGGCGCTCGGGTTATCCAAGGGGTGTGGGTAGGTGCGTAGCAGCTGTCCTCACCCCGGCCTATCCACAGGCAGCGCGTAGCGCGCGTCGCGGCTGTGGGTAGGTGGGTATACCCCCTCACTTCCTTTTTCTGCTTTTGCATAGATGACGGGGGGGCTGGTGCGAGACGGAAGAAGAATGGTTCCCTCCGTCATTCCTGCGCAAGCAGGAATCCAGACGGCTTGCGAGAAGCGCCCTGTGGACGCGCACTGGACCCCTGCTTTCGCAGGGGTGATGGGAGAGTAGGGATTGATCCAACGATTTGCGCAGCAAACCGGGGGTCTGTCCCGCCCGTTTTTCGCGCCTGCGATAGACGGCCAGGGTTTTTTCAATAGCTCCACGGCAACCATTTTTTAAACAGCGTGTCAAACACGGACTTCCGTTTCGGTCCCTTCTCGCTCATCTCCAAATGTCCTGACATTGCGCCCTCCTTGTGGAAGGCTAAATGAGAGGACATTTCTAATGTGGACGCAAGAGGACATTATCATTGGGGTTTTACAGTGGATATATAGACTATGCTGTTTGCACACCGTTGACGAAGGCGGCACGGATGACAGGTTTCCATTGGGGATGGGATTGATCGAGGTCGAAGACGATCAAATTGGCAACGGCGCCGGGCTTTAATGTGCCAAAATCGGCTTTGACGCCTAATGCTTCGGCAGGGATCGTGGATGCGCTGTCGAATGCCTGTTCGAGGGTCATATCGGTCTCGCGCGTGGCATTAACGACGCCCTGCAGCAACATGAGGGCACTGCCGGACAGCAGATTGGTGCCGCACAGATTAATGCGCCCCGACGGCAGCAATTCAACCATCATTCCTTTCACGCCGCTGTGGTGGGGATAGGTCCCCGGCTTCAGACCCGCAATGCGGACGGCGTCCGAAGTGAGGATGACGTTCTCGGAACCTTTCATGCGGACCATAGACTTGAGGACGGGCGGTGGGAGGTGGTGCAGATCGGCGATCATCGCCGCGGTAAGACGGTCGTCGGCCAATTGGGGCCAGAGGGGATTGTGGTGACGGTCAAGTTCGGTGGCCAATCCGTTGCCGAGATGCGTGCAGAGGCGCGCGCCGGCGTCCACGGCTTGGGCGATATCCTCCGGTGTAGCGTTGTGGTGCCCGAGGGCGACCGCGACGCCGCGCTTAACCAAGCCTTTGATAAAGGGGATGGCCCGGGGCAACTCAGGCGCGACGGTTGTATAAAGCACATTGCCGCCGCTGGCCTTGTCCAATTTGTCGAAATCGCGGAGCGTGGGCTCGCGTACGTAGCGTTTCGTATGAGCGCCGCGGGCACCGTCCACCGGCGAGAGAAACGGCCCTTCGAGATGGATGCCCGGTACGGCTCGTGCCACCTCGTCGTCTTCGAGGGCCTCCGCGATGACCCGGCAGCCATGTTCCATTTTCTTAAACGAGTTAGTGGTGATGGTGGGAACCCATTGGGAGACGCCCCACGTGGCCAGGAAACGCGTCAATTCGAGCACGTCCTCGGGTTTGGTCTTCGCGCCTTGGAGATTGATGCCGTTGCCGCCGTTGATCTGAATGTCGAACAGAGTCGGTCCGATAATGGACGAACGGGAGCCGTAATCGGGGCGGCCATAGCCGCCGCCCCGCGTGATCGCTTCGATTTTCCCGTCACGTATGGTGATATGAACCGGGCGTCCTGACCCGACGGGCAGACCGCATACGGTGACGGCTCCGTTATCGTCTATCATGTCCACTATGGGGTCCTCGCTCATCCACGTTTTTGGCCGCCGATGAACACTGCCTTGACGTTTGGTCTCCATCCCTGGCGGGATTTTACTATCGTGAATGCCACAAAATTGGCTTTGGCTCCCTCCTTTGGTAGCACAAAGCGGTGTTTCAGCCCGAAGAGGCGTCCTGGAATGGACGAGGCGCATGCCAAGGCCTGTTTAAGGGATAAATCAGTCACGCGCATAGCGTTAATGACGCCCTGCAGTAAAAGCAAAGAGCTCCCGGCCAGATATTCCGTCCCACTCAGGCACACGCGCCCCGAGGGCAGCATTTCAACGGGCATATCGCCGAGGTCGTAAGTGCCCGGTTTCAATCCTGTCAGATGAATCGAGTCCGAGGTCAGAATCACCCGCCGCGGTTGCTTCGCACGAACGAACACCCGCAGCACGTCAGCCGGGAGGTGCTCGAGGTCCGCGATAAGCGACGCATGGAGATGGTCGTTTGCCAATTGGGGCCAGAGCGGATTCTGATGGCGGTGGACGGTTCCCGCGATCCCGTTGCCGAGATGGGTGGACAGTACCGCGCCCGACGCAACGGCGCGTTCGATATCGACAGGCGAACCATTGTGATGGCCCAAAGCCACGCGTACTTTTCGTTTGACCACTTCCCGAATAAAGGCAATCGCGCCGTCAACCTCCGGAGCGACGGTCAAATAGGCGATGCGGCCGCGCGCAGCGCGCATGAATTCTTCGAATTCTTCGAGCGAAGGCTTCCGCACGTATTTCTTATCGTGTGCGCCCCGGGGACCGTCTTCGGGAGAAATGTAAGGGCCTTCGATGTGAATGCCCGGAATGGCGCGCCGGACGCGTGAGTCGCCCATGGCTTCGGCAATGACCGTGCAGGCGCGAATTATGTCTTTATTCGAGCCGGTAATGAGGGTGGGTATCCAGTGCGAGACACCCTGACTCGCCAAGAAGTCGTTGAGGGTGCATACGTTCTCCGCCGTGAGGCCTTCACTTTGTAAGTCAATGCCCTTGGCTCCGTTGACCTGGATATCGAATAACGTAGGTGCAATGATAGCGGTCTTGGAGCCGAAGTCGGGCTTGGCGCGGCCCGCCGGTTTGACCGCCTCGACCCGTCCTTCTTGCAAAATGATGTCGGACGGCTCTTCCGCGCCTGCGAGAATTCCCCGAACTAGGATGCGTTCTTTCTTGGAAACCACGTATTTGTCTCCCTGCGATTGGAGAGGGTTCTACCATAATCGGCTGTTGGGAAACAACATGAGCGGGCCCAATGCGGCCTTTTTTTGAGGGATTTAGAGCTTTTTATGCCCGCCCAACCTATTGATATTCAATAATTTGCGCTAATTTGGGTGCTTTGAGATAAGATCAGAGAGAAGTTGGTGGCGGGTATTGAACAAACGGTGGTATACGAGCAGGGCAATCAGGATGGAGCCCATGGCAGTGGCGGCAGCGATCATAAACATCACAACTATTTGATATTCCACCGCTTTGAGGGGATCGGCGCCAGCGAGTATCTGGCCGGTCATCATGCCGGGAAGCGAGACAAGGCCGACGACCATCATCGAGTTGATGATGGGGATCATACCGCGCCGTACGGCATCTGAAAGCGGTCCGCGGGCTGCTTCCCACCGTGTTGCGCCGTGTGCGAGTTCCATTTCGACCTCGTGGCGCTTTTCCGCCAAGGTTTGGAGAAGCTGGTCGAGACAGAGGGAAATTCCGGTCAGGCCATTGCCGAGAATCATGCCAAGGAGGGGGATCAGATATTGGGCCTTGTACCACGGGTCGATCTGGATGATCGCGGCCGTCACAAGTACCGCCGTCAGCCAGGCACTGAGAACCAGCGTAATTATCGACCGCCACAGGACTCCGGGAAACGTCCGGCTCGAACGCTGAACGGCCGCCCGGCCCGCGACGACGGTCATCACGAGAATAACCCCCAGAATTGGAAGGATATGCTCGAAACCGAAGACCCATCGGAGAATGAAGCCGATAATGAGCAATTGGACAACGGTCCGTGCCGAGGCGAGGGCCAGACGTTTCTCGAGACCG
>JAWODE010000709.1:0-6288 GCA_046483455.1 Candidatus Hydrogenedentota bacterium
GCCGGCATCCTTCTTACCATGATGAAAGACACTGGTGTAATCGGTGATGTAGCTGCGCTCTTTGAGGTTAGGGAGGTCGTTTTTCGAGCCGTCGTGACAACCAATGCAGTATTTATCGAGGTCCGGTTGCAGTTCGCGGAGGAAATTAAACCCTCGCGAGGGACCGTACCAGGGCTCGATCTCGGCGGGAGGACGCTGCATGGCGAGAGCCTGCTTCGCCGGAGGGCCCATGTTTTGGCTCTCATGGCATCCCGCACAGGACAAAACCTCGCCGGGCATGGCAGTAAACCAGCTCCGCATGAGTTGGAGGGCTTTGCCCTCTTCATCCAGAGGCTGCAGCGAAATCGGGGTATTGGCAGGGACGCGGAAATAGGCCGAGCCGTCTTCGGCCACGGGCACCGTGCCCATAATGCGTTTGATGTCCCATGGGCCTTCCATGCCCACGACGGCCTGCGGGCCGCCCATGCCGGGGTACACGAAGTGATAGGTGAACAGGCGAAGCGATTTCACAGCGCCGCGGGGGATACCGTCGAGTCCCTCGCCCTCGTACACGTCGGCGAGGTAGATAAGGGCATCGTCCCGATTCAGGTCAACTTTCGGTGGGACGAGGGGAGGTTTGCGACGTTTTCGGACCGGGATGGGCTCGAATAAGGCGTAGCCAGGTTCCTCACGCAACAGGAGCATGTTATCGAACACATCGACAAGGTAGATACCCCACAGCGAATCCCGTGTGGGCTGGCACGCCACAAGGAAGTATTTGCCGCTGAGCGGATACGGATGAAGGAATTTAGGCCACGAGTCGTCGACCAGCCGATCCTGAATGAGGGTGGAGCGGTACTTGGGATCGGTCTCGGAGGTAACGGGCTTGCCGTAGCCGGGAATGCGCTGGATAGCGCCGGCGGCTTCGCGGCGGCCGCGTGCGGGGTCGAAAAGCACCAATTCGCCCATGCGTCGCACACCGTGATGCCCGCCCACAATGCCGACAAATTGCGTGGGATGGCCCGGCACCGGCTGGGCATAAAAGAGCGAGTTGGGCCAATAGGAATTACTGCCGTAGTATTCCATCTGCTCGGTGCCGTCGGGATTCATATGAAACAGCACGCGGTCATGGGTATGGGGGGTGTCGGTATATTCCCAACGAAGGTACATGACGCGGCCATTGTTGAGCACTGTCGGACACCAACTGTGCTCCTGATCGAAACAGAGCTGGCGGATGCCCGTGCCGTCGGGATGCATGCGGTACAGCACGGCGGTACGGGTGCTGCCGTTCACGCAGGGTACGGCGGCGTAATACGCATTCGAGCAGAATATGATGTCGCCATCGGGGAGGTAGCAGGCGTCGTAACTGTCCACGTCGGGCTGGTCGCCGGGAGTGACCTGCCGGAAGCCTGAGCCGTCGATAGCCATCTCGAAGATTTGCCAGCAGTTTTTGGAACCAATCGACGAGAAAAGCAGCCGGTCTGCGTCAAAATGCAGGTCGATGTCGCCGACGAAAACGGGCTCCGCGGGACGGTAGAACGTCGATGACTGGCCATCCGGAGACGGCGGACTCAGTACCGCGATTTCATCATCGAAGCCTTTGCGCGGCAACACACAGTTGCTCTGCCAGTTTTGTGGAAGGCCGAGAGCGGGGCTCGAGAGGCCACGGCGCACGAAAAGGAGCCGATCAAAATCCAACAAGGGGTTTGCGAGCAATGCTTCGCGGTAAAACGTGAGAACGGATTCCGCCTTCTCCAGAGCCGCGAGGTCATACGCATCCAACGCCGAAAGAATACCTCCTCTCTCGTGTGTGTAACGGTCAAGCTCGGCAAGATACGGCGCGCCGTAAGGGTAGTCTTCCGGGAAGGTACGCTGGAGGTCTTGAATGGCGCGACGCAGGGCGTTCAAATCCAGGCGTTCGAGATGTGCCCTGGCTTGTGCGAAGCGCGAACGCACGGTGTCTGCTTCGAGCATGAGTTCAAGCCAGCGCACGTCGCCGGGAGGGACGCCCCCAGCCCGCAATGCCTCAACCTTGCGGTCGATAATCTCCCCAGCCTTTCCGACAAGCGTGCGCTCGAGTTCGTTCGAGTCGCGGTCTAAAAACCAGGCGAGGTGGCGGTTTCCCTCGGAAGCGCGCTCGATCGCTTGCGCCTCCCGGGGAAAATCGGCGCGGATGCGTTCCCACACATAGGCACGCCAATCGCGCCGCGACCGCGAGCTTTCGCCGGACGCCAGTCCAAGAAGGCGGTCGCGGGCATCGATCATCGTTTCGGCCCATGTTGCCTGCTTGCGATAGATATCAGGCGGAGGAACGATCTCCCATTTGGCAAGCAGTTCCTTTTCGAAAGCGACGCGCTCCTTGTCATTCATGGCATGGTTGTAAACCCGCACCTCGGCAATGCGGCCTATCCAGCCCTGGTCCGCCGCGAACCAACGTCCAATGCGCAGTTCGTTCTTGACGCCGCCAACGTTGTCCCTTTCGGCCGAACCGAGTAATTCGCCATCCTGGAATAGACTGAACGTGCTTCCCCGCTTGAGCACGGTGTAGAGATGCGAATTCGAATCCGCAAGACGTCGGTTCGGGTTGATGCCCTTCCCGGCGGCCAGCTCGAGGTAAGCGGAACCATCGTTTTTTGTGCCGAGGGTCCACCAGTTCGCCTTACCCGCGCCGAAACGGTTGCCGAGAATGCCCCGATAGCCGTCGGGCGCATCGACGTCCAGCGTCGCGACGGCGAAGACGGTCCAATCCATCGCGGACCAATCGGCCGTGAACCCGCTAACCAGGCATTCGGACCCCTGAAACCGCACAGCAGGGTATCCCGTGACGTTCGCGTCTTCGTAAACCGGCTGTTGGGCAGGGTCGGATTGGTGGGCCATGTGGCCCCCAGCTTTGCCTTGCCAGTCGGCAACAGACCCACCATTGGCGATGCCATCGAGTTCCATAGCATCGAGCCATAGGAGGCAACCATCGGAATTTTGCGCCGATGCAAAGAAGGGGGAAATGAATAATACCACCGTCAGTAAAGCTGTGAAGGAGAAAATTGCTTCCTTACGGGTATGTCTCATGTTTTTCCGTGTTGTTATCTCTGGACCTTTACGAGGTCTTTACAGGACTCCGCGCCCGAATAACTCGGGACCGCCCGGATTATAGCCAATGCCATAGATTCGTGCGAGACGGCAAAAACGAACAAAACAGCCTCGCACCGACTTATACGAACGCGGACGCCGCCCTTTCGCGTGTGTGTTCTTAAAAAACTCCAAACAGGTTCGTTTCCCGCGTGCAAAGGGAGCCGGAGGTTTCGCCTACCGTTCGCGGCGAAGCGCAGCGGCCTTATAGGCTCCGAAAATGTCGGCTACACCCGCCTCTTTTACGTCACCGGCGTGCACGACGACCCGGTAGGTCAACGTGACCGGCTGATGGGCGGGAAATGCGCTAAAATCTCCTTCCGGCCAATACATAGGTGTAGGAGAGAAAAAGCCGTAGTCGCGCGTAAACCATTTGGAGGGATACCACCGGTTCAAAGGATTCTGGAGAATGGCAATCCCTTCGGTAATGCCGTCGCGGGTTCCGTAGTAATCGCACCAGGGTGATTCGACACCAAACGTGCCCTTTTCACCGGTCTTGCCTTCGGCATTGATAAGTGTGCCGCCGGACTCTACGCTGAGTTCCGGAACCACCCGCGCCGAGAACAGCGAGTGGTTGGTCTTTCCGATCTTAACGTGGACAAGCGGATGCAGGGTGATCTCGAAATCGATGAAACGGGTGTCTTTATCCGGAGCGGTAATGGTTATGGTGCGAGTATCACGGATGACCGGGTCCTGGTTCGGCAGTTTCCAAAGGCATTCGTCCTTAATGACGATTTCCTCGCCGGAAGCCTCGACAATCTCGGGCCCCTGCGAGAGGATTTGCCCCCGTTCGTTGACATCCTGCCAGTAATTGCCCCCGTTGACTTTATCGCATCCAAAAAACAGCGAGTGGTGATGAGGATAGGGCTTCGAGCTTTCGGTCGTGAGGGACTTGCCCGATTCAGGACCAACCACCGGCCAGAAATAGGGGTATTTCTGGTCGTGCGAGAATTTGTAGCTGGTAAACAGCTTCCCGTTCACTGAGACGTCCACTTGGTTATCCTTTAATTCAGCCGTAAGCGTCTGGGCCTCCTGCGCCGATGTCGGTGTTGCACTGGTTGCGAGAAAAGTAACCAGAGTAATGAATACTACGCATGCGGTGGATCTCATCATGTCATCTCCCTTCACTCACTCCGTCCTATGGGATGGTGTGCCTTAAATGCGGCCAACGTGCTTGCGAATTTCAGTGAGTCACTCGTTTTCCGCTGGTTTTCTTGCCGCTTCATTTCGTCCTTTCGCAGCCATTGGTGTATTCTTACGAGAAGAAAACGTGTTGTCAATGTTGTCGAATTACGGGGGACCCTATCATGAACGTGTTGAACCGCCGCAACTTCTTGAAAACGTCCGCCCTGGCCTCGGCCGCTTTGCTTTCAGGAACCTGTGCCCGCTATCGTGCGACGACGGCTGCGGGCAAACCAGTGGCGCAGCACCCGAATATCGTATTTATCATGGCGGACGATATGGGGTATGGAGACCCCGGCTGTTACAATCCCGAGTCGAAGACACCGACGCCTTCCATCGACAATCTGGCGAAAGAAGGGGTGCGGTTTACGGATGCGCACGCAGCGGGCGCCTGGTGTGTACCCTCGCGCTATGGGCTGCTTACAGGCCGGTATCCGTTTCGAACAAAGCTCGATCTCCGGCATAGCCTAATTGACTCCGGCCGTATAACCATTGCGTCCCTGCTGAACAAGCATGGATACCACACGGCCTGTATCGGTAAATGGCACCTCGGTTTCGAAGGCGGCGCCGAGAAAATCGATTTCAACAAGCCCATGCGCGGCGGACCGGTTGACCACGGTTTTGACTATTTCTTCGGGATGCATGCGTCGCTCGACATCCCTCCCTATTACTACATCGAGAACGATCGGTGCGTGGCCGCGCCGACGGAACACATCGAAGCAAGCAGCAGTCCGGACGTCACGCCGATTCAAGGGGCATTTTGGCGGGAAGGCCGTATCGCGCCGAATTTCAAACACGATGAAGTCTTGCCCATGTTCACGGGAAAAGCGACGGAATTCATGCGAGAACACCGGACCCAGCAGAGAGAGGCACCGTTCTTTTTGTATCTCGCGCTGGCAGCGCCCCATACGCCGTGGCTGCCTACTGGAAAGTTCAAGGGCATGACCGATTGCGGTGATTACGGGGACTTTGTGGCCCAAGTCGACGCCTCGGTCGGGAGGGTCTTGACGACCCTGAAAGAACTGGGGGTAGAAGAAGACACCCTGGTAGTGTTCACGAGCGACAACGGTCCCGTCTGGTTCGCCGCCGACGTAGCGCGCTACGATCACCGCTCGACCTATCTGCTGCGCGGCATGAAAGCGGATGCCTATGAAGGCGGCCACCGCATGCCCTTTGTCGCGCGCTGGCCTAACCATATTCCGGCCGGCTCGATTTCGGATGAAACCATCTGTTTCACGGATATGCTGGCGACCTTCGCGGCGCTTGTGGGGACCGAACTCCCGCCAAATGCGGGAGAGGACAGCTACAACGTGCTTCCGGCTCTGCTGGGGCAACCCCATGAAAGCCCCATTCACGAAGCCCTCGTAGTGGCTTCCTCGATTCGCCAAGGCGACTGGAAACTGATCTTTGGCCATGGCGAAGGCGGATTGAGCCTGCGGTACGGCTATCCTGAACCGCGGAAGCGGCGCAAAATTCCGGGAGAACTCTACAATCTACGCGAGGATCTAAGCGAAGCCACCAATCTGTATGAATCACAGCCGGAAATCGTGCAACGTTTGACAAAATTGATGGAGAAGTACCGCGAAGAGGGTCGAAGCGTCCAGCGATAGGCCTCTCTTACGGCGCAAAGAGACTGAGACACAACGTTCCCCTCGCTCCGGGAAAGCGACAGGGAAAGAAGAACTCTGCTTTGGCATGGCTTCCCTTCTTGTGGCACAGTCACGCGGCCCGCGCCGATGGGGTATGGCCCATCCTGCGCGGTGTCGTTTTCGTCGTTTGTGTCATTTGAATCCCTTCCGGAAAACCGGAGCGCGGCTCTGCCACCCCGCGCGCATCAACGAAGCACTATTTGAACTCGACGAGCATGATAACTTGGTCGTCACTGGGACGGCGCCCGGCTTCATGAGCGCGAAGCATGCCGACCACGTCAGCGACGGCGCGTGACGATTCGCCTTCGACGTGGCGAATGGCATTGCGGAGTCGTTCATCGCCGAAAGCCTC
>JAWODE010000020.1:0-3769 GCA_046483455.1 Candidatus Hydrogenedentota bacterium
ATACGAAATCGCCTCCAGTTGAACCAGATTATGGAACGCAGTTTGGAGCGGGCCGCGCTATGGAACGAGGTGAAGGATCGCCTCCACCAAAATGCGCTGGGCCTGTCGGGGGGACAACAGCAGCGCCTTTGTATTGCACGCTCATTGGCCGTGGATCCCGAGATTCTGCTTATGGACGAACCCACGTCGGCCCTGGACCCGCGGTCGACATCGCGCATCGAGGATTTGGTCAGGGAGTTGCGCGGCGCCTACACGATTGTGATCGTGACGCACAACATGCAGCAGGCAGCGCGCGTTTCCGACTATACCGCCTTTCTTTATGAAGGGATTCTGGTAGAGTTCGGTACCACGCGGAATATTTTCACAAGGCCCCGTGAAAAACAGACGGAAGATTACATAACCGGCCGGTTTGGATAAGCGAAGGGGATCGTTATGTCTGTGCATTTGGAAAGAGCCATAAAGAAGCTGAAGAAGCACTTACTCGTCCTAGGCGGACGCGTAGAAGAAAACGTGCGCATGGCGGTGCAATCGGTGATTGCACGCGACGGCGAACTTGCGAAACAGGCCATAGCCAACGACGACGAAATTGATCAGCTCGAGGTTGATATTGAAGAAGAAGCGCTCAAGATACTGGCTCTTTATCAGCCCGTCGCGATCGACCTCCGATTTATTGCGGCTGCTCTAAAGATGAATAACGACCTGGAACGGATTGGCGATGTCGCTGTGAATATCGGCGAGCGCGGCCTCTACCTTTCCGAACAGACGCCCGTTACGCTGCAACTGGACTTCGCAACGATGGCCGAGAAGACACAGCAAATGTTGAAATGCAGCCTGGATTCCCTGGTTAACGTCTCCGCCGGCCTGGCCCGCGAGGTGTGCGCGAGCGACGACGAAGTGGATGCGATGAACCGGGAAATGTATGAGTTGGTGAAAGAGAGCATGCATAACCATGCCGACGAAATTGATTCCCTGATTCATTTGCTGAGCGTCTCGCGGCATCTCGAGCGGATTGCCGATTTAGCCACGAATATCGCGGAAGACGTGATCTATCTGGTGGAAGGCGAAATTGTACGGCACCGAACGGAAGACTATCGCAAGACCGCGGCTACTTATACGCAGAAAGACAAAGCCGGGCAGGGCGAATAGCAGGATGGCGAAGGATGGCTAAAGAAAAAATTCTAGTGGTCGAAGACGACGAAGATATCCTTGAGTTACTGCGTTACAACCTCGCAAAAGAAGGGTACGACCTTGTTACGGCTGAAACCGGTGAGGAAGGCTTGAAGCAGGCCCTTGCGTCGCCTCCCGATTTAATCTGTCTTGACTTGCTGCTGCCCAGCATGGACGGCCTCGAAGTGTGCAAACGGTTGAAACAGGACCTTCGCACGGAAACCGTGCCCATTGTGATGGTTACCGCGAAGGGTGAAGAAGCCGACATTGTCACGGGTCTCGAGCTTGGCGCGGACGACTATATCACGAAACCCTTCAGCCCGCGGGTCTTGATCGCTCGTGTGCGATCCGTGCTTCGCCGCAAGAGAAGCGAGGCGGCATCCGAGTCGGATTCGCTTCGTATTGGTAATTTGGCGATTCATCCTGGCCGGCACGAAGTATTATTGGATGGCAAGCCCCTGGATTTGACGTATACCGAGTTTAAGCTGCTGCATTTACTGGCGCGGCGCCAGGGATGGGTATTTACACGTTATCAGATCGTTGACGCGGTGCGGGGTCAAAATTACCCGGTTACCGAGCGTTCCGTGGACGTTCAGGTGGCGGGACTGCGAAAGAAGCTTGGCTCGGCGGCAAAGTGTATCCAAACAGTGCGCGGCATCGGTTACCGGTTTCGGGAGTAATAGCGTTTTATGCGAAGGCGGCGCCTCATTTGGCATCTCTATCCGTCGTACCTTCTGGTGACGATTGCGGCTCTGCTGGCTATCGGGGGATTTGCCTCCTTTTCGATTCAGAGGTTCTACCAAAGACACCTTGAAGATGACCTCTTGGCACGCGCGCGGCTATTGTCTCCTTTGGTCGTGGAAGTGCTTCTCGAAGACCCGGAACAGGCACAGCAGCACGTCCATTCTTGGGCGGATATGACAGATGCGCATGTTACGGTGGTATATCCCGATGGGCGCGTTATCGCCGATTCCGAACAGCCACCGCGTGACGTGGCAAATCTAATCGATCGGCTGGAGATTAGGGCCGCGAAGAAGACCGGCGAAGGCAAGGCGCGGGGCTACAACCCGGCGATTCGCGAGCGCATGATGTATACGGCCGTCCCTTCTTTCGCGGGGGACAACATGGTCGCCATACTCCGCCTGGGGATTCCGTTGACATTTCTCCAAAGTTCATTGTGGGCCTTTAACGGGCGGCTGTTGTTCGCCGGCGTGGTGATAGCGGTTCTCGCGGCGGTGGTAAGCTGGTTTATGTCGCAGCGCATCGCCAAACCCCTGTATGCCATGCGCCGGGGAGCGGAGCGCTTTGCCAAAGGCGATTTTGCCGAGCGCTTGGCCGTGCCGGATTTTCAGGAATTTGCCTCGCTGGCGGAGGCAATGAACCACATGGCGGGACAACTCGACGAGCGTATCCGGACCGTTGTCAGCCAGCGGAATCTCCAGGAGGCCATATTGGCCAGTATGGTCGAGGGTGTAATCGCTGTCGATACGGATGACACGATAGTAACCATGAACAAGGCCGCCGGCAGACTGTTGGAGGTTGATGCAGAGGAAGCGGTAGGCCAAAATCTCTCTGGCGTTATTCGGAACGCGGCATTTCAGCGTTTTGTAAGCCACGTGCGCCAAGCCGGGGCGCTTGTAGACGAAGAGATCGTGTTACACGAGCGGGGGGATCAGGTGGTGCACATGCATGGGGCGGTCTTGCGTGACGACCGCGCGCTCAATATTGGCGTGGCCATTGTTCTTCACGACGTTACGAGGCTGCGCCGCCTCGAGCAGGTCCGCCGGGATTTTGTGGCGAATGTATCTCATGAATTGAAGACGCCCATTACCTCCATCAAAGGGTTCATCGAGACTATTCAGAATCATACCCTGAATAATCCCCAGGAAATGGGGCGTTTTCTGAGAATCGTTGCCAAACAATCGGACCGTCTTGCCGCGATTCTTGAGGATCTGTTGACTCTATCGCGCATGGACCAGAATGAAGGGCGGTACGAGATCACTTTCCAGGAAATGCGCCTGAAGCCGGTTATGCAATCGGCAGTCCAGGTGTGCTCGACGAAAGCGGCCGAGAAAGACCTCGAGATTGTGATCCAGGGTCCTGAAGACGTGACTGCGCGGGTGAACGAGGCGCTTTTCGAGCAAGCCCTGACCAACCTTCTCGATAACGCCGTGAAATACAGCGAGCGGGGGTCGCGGATTGTTGTGTCGTTGGAGCGCATCGACAGAGAGGTCGCGGTGCGGGTTTCCGACCAAGGATGTGGCATTGCCGCCGAGCATATCCCGCGCCTGTTTGAACGGTTTTATCGGGTCGACAAGGCCCGCAGCCGGGCGATGGGTGGTACGGGCCTTGGCTTGGCCATTGTCAAACACATCGTCAATGCCCATCACGGACGGATCGAGGTCGAGAGCACGCCGGGAAAGGGCAGCACGTTTTCCATTATTCTTCCGGGCCTGTAACTGGGTAAGCGGAAGCCGCGGCCGCCGTGTGCGACATCCGCGAGGGCGCGGCGCGGGCGAAAGCCGAGGAGTTCGATATCCCCGGGGTGTTCACGGACTACGTGGATCTCCTCGAGCGGAGCGACGTGGAGGCCGTCTCGGTG
>JAWODE010000028.1:0-5189 GCA_046483455.1 Candidatus Hydrogenedentota bacterium
CGGCGGGCTGTGCAGTAAATCCACCGATGGCCGCGAACAGCTTCGGGAAGCTTCGCTCAGGCTTATCGAAGAGATTATCGCACTTCGTGATGCGGAGAAAATCGAGCGGGCTATTCAGGCGTATGTGGATGCGAAAACCGGCCGTCCCCTGAAAAAGAACTGGCCGAGCGACGCCCTGTACGAGGAGGTGAAGGACTCGCAGGATGCGTTCAAGAAGTTTCTCCAGGATTACCTTACGCCTCCCCGCGACCCCGAGCTCGAGAAGCAAAGCGCTGAATTGACGCGGGACGCCGTGGTCTGTTTTCGGGCCGTCTACGAGCAGTACCGGGCTGCCAAGGCATCCCGCAATGCCCTGGACTTCGCCGACCTGATTCTGTTGACGCTTCAGATGCTGCGCAATCAGCCCGAGGTGTGTGAGCGCATTGCGCGGGGCATCGATCATCTGCTCATTGACGAGTTCCAGGATACCGATATGGAGCAATATGAGATCGCCCGTTTGTTGTGCGGCACCACGAAGCCTCCCGAACTGTTCATCGTGGGCGACGCGAAGCAATCGATATACCGGTTCCGGGGGGCGGAGGTCGAAGTCTTTGAAAAGGCGCGCGAACCGCGGAGGACCATTGGCCTGTATCGGAATTTCCGGACGGTGCCCGAGATTCTCGAGTTCGTGAATGCCTTGTTCGCGCGGTCGGGACTGCTCGAAGCGGTCGAACCTGAGTATGTGAACGCGGAGGCTCATCGTGCTCCCGTAAACGAATGCCGTGTGCGGTTCTTGATCCCCGAGCGGGCGGAAGAAAAGGAGCTGGCCAACGAGGCGCGTACGCGTGAGGCGGCGATGATCGGTGACTGGATAGCCGCCGCCTGTTCGGGTGCGTTGGATGTCCAGATTCAGCCCAAGGGGACCGATGAGAAACGCCCCATGACGTTCGGCGATATTGCCATGCTTTTTCGCGCCTTGAGCGATGTTCATATTTACGAACGGGCCCTCAGCGAGCGCAATATTCCCTTTCACGTGATCGCCGGGAAAGGCTTTTACGAGCGGCAGGAGGTCCTGGACGTCCGTAATTTGCTCGAAGCGGTCGTGGACCCGTGGCATGAGCCTGCCTTGCTGGGCTTCTTGCGGAGTCCCATGGTGGCGCTGGACGACGATTCGCTGCTGGCGATTTGCCGGGGCCCAGGCGCGACGGCGGCACTGTTGGAAGGCAAAACGCCCATGGATTTCGCCCAAACGGCCGAGTTGGACCATGCGCGCGCGATTTTCCGGGACCTTCGAAGCAAGCGGGCGCATCCCCTACCTGATTTTGTGCGGTATCTGCTTGAATGCACGGGGTATGAAGCGATGCTGGCGGGATTGTTTCTGGGCGAGCAGCGGGTTTGCAATGTCCGGAAAGTGATGCAACTCGCCGAAGCGTTCGCCAAAACGCGCCGTCCCCGGTTGAGCGCGTTTGTGCGGTATCTGGACGATATAGCCACCGAAGGGATCGAGGAGGGGGAGGCCGCACTCCAGGCCGAGGGCTCCGATGAAGTTACGCTTATGAGCATCCATAAATCCAAGGGGCTTGAATTTCCGGCGGTGGTATTGCCCGATCTTTCGAGGGATGCGAATGCCAAATGGCCTTCAAAAATCGTTTTTCACCGGCACATGGGAATGGTGGCGCGACCTTATGATCCGGGCAAGAAAACGGTCCCGGAACCGCAAATCTACGAAGTCATAAAACGTGACGAGAGGGCCAAGGAAGAGGCGGAACGCGCGCGTCTTCTGTATGTGGCCGCCACGCGGGCCCGGGACTGGCTCGTGTTGGGCGGTTCGGCGGGTTCGAGCGGCAGCGGCAAGCCGCCGGCGGACAGTCTGCTAGCGCCTTTTGCGAACGAGTTCGGTATTCTGGGCGTGAAAGACGGGACGCAAATTCGCGACGAGGGCTGGAGTGCCGAAGTGCGCCGCGTGACGGCAACGACGAAGGTCAAGCCGCCGGAAACGCAGAAATCGGAAGCGCCGGATTGGAACGAGATAATGCCCCGTCTTGATGAAGCACCGGTGATACCCGCAACAGAACACGCCTTTGCCGTCACCACCTTGGCCCACCACATGTATCTCTCCGATGAAGAGCCGGAAGGGCAGAGTGCGCGTGAGCCTTCTGTGTTGGACCCGTTGCGTAAGGGAACTTTGGTGCACCGTTACTTCGAAGTATGGGATTTTCAAGATTCGCCTCCGGACATTGACCGGTTTCTTCGGCGCGAGATGCCTGCCATGCACCTGCGGGAGCCTTTACGGGAGGAACTGAAGAACGCGGCACGGCGGTTTAAGGATTCGGAAGCATGGGATGTGGTTTCGAATGCAAGAAACATTCAGCGCGAGGCGCCATTTATCCTACGGATAGGAGATGCGCTGGTCGAGGGGGTAATAGACGCTCTCCTTGATGATTCCACAATCCTCGATTATAAGACCGGCCTCCGCCGAAAGAGCCGTATGGCCATGTATGAGGCGCAATTGTGCCTGTATGCGGAGGCGTTATACCGGCTGCGGGGCGTGCGTCCGGAGCGGGCGTATCTTTATTATGTCGATACCGGCGATTTGGATGAAGCTGATATTTCGCATGATCGCGTAACGGAGGTGGTCGCGCACGCGACAGAGACCATAAAAACGTTTCGTGCGGAACCTCTTTCCAGCAAAATGGAAACCTATATACAGTGAAATGGCCCGTCCTTAGCTTGATGGCTGTCTGTCTTGTTCTCCCGGTATGTGCAGCCCCGGCCGAGCTATTGCGGGAAGGCCTGTTTCGCATCGAGTATCCGAAAGGCGAAGAGCGGCTCGCCGCGATCACGCTGAAGAACCTCGAGGACGTCCTTGCGGACTGGGGAAAATATCTGGATGCGGGCGAGCAGCCGGTTATGGTGCACATCTGTGCTTCGCCCGGAGAATTCGCGTCTCGCGCAGGATTTTCTCCGCCAGCCGAGGTGGGGGGCGTCGCGCATTCCGAAGACGGCATTATTGTGCTGCGCACGCCCAACCAATTGCCCAATCCGAAGTATTATGAGGGGGTGGTGCGCCATGAACTCATCCATGTCTTGCTGGCACGAAATACGGACCTTACGCATCTTCCGCGGTGGCTGAACGAAGGCATTGCCATGCACATCTCGGGCGAATACCGCTGGAACAGCACTTTTCACGTGGCCCGCATGTATATGGCGGACAGACTGTACAGCTACGACGACCTGATGCTGCATTTCCATATCTCGCAACGTGAGCGGCCCTTCGGCGACCTCTACGCCCAGAGCTTATCCATGACCGCCTACTTGTACGACAGCTTGGGCGAGGAGGCCTTCTGGGACATGGTCTATGCACTGCGTGAGAAGGATTTTCCAGAGGCGCTTGGCGATGCCGCGGAGATGACGCCTGAGGAATTCTGGGATGCCTGGTATAACTCACTGTGGAAAATTGCTGTCATCTCGACCGTTGTGTCAGGGTTTGGCGTGTTTCATCTGATGGCATTGCTCTTAATCGTGGCATACATGCGGAAACGGCGCCGAAACCGCACCGTGATGAAACGATGGGAGCATGAGGAAGCAGAGGAAGAACCCTTTATGACGGTTTGGGATCTCGAGCGCGAGAGCGAATATCCCTGGGAACGGGACGACGAGGAACAGATATGACTCCACCGTCGGGGAGCCCAACGGATGCCCCCAATCGCCTCTATGAGAAGGTGATTGGAATATGTGCGAAAGGCTGTGTTGAAGGGGTACACTTTGAGGTGGCAAAGGAGGGCGATTTCGAGGGGGAGCTCTGCCCCTGAAACCGGAATGCCGGCCGATGTGTGCGCGGGTATCCGGACCCGATGGGCCTGGCAATTCGGTTGTTTCGGTCAGGCATTTCGCCGGTGGACGGCACGATGACGGGCGGCCCCTCGAGTGGTTCCTGGGATTTATGGACGTGTTTTCGACGCCCCACGGGGGTGTGCTGCAGTAGGAAGGGTGTATGGCAAATACGTTGGACGTTTCTTCGTTGCGGGTACGCGCAGGACGGGCTTTTCCTCTCGGCGCGACGGTGGGCGAAATGGGGGTCCATTTCGCGATTGTCAGCCGTCATGCCACCCGGGTCTGGGTGGCCATTTTCGCGGATAAAGACGATAAGAGTCCGGCTGTCGAGTTTGAACTGGACCCCGGTCGGAACCGCATCGGCGATGTATGGAGTATTTTCATCGAAAATCTGCATGCCGGGGCCTATTACATGTTCCGTTTGGATGGCCCGTATGCACCGAAGGAAGGCCATCGCTTCGATCCCGGCCGCTACGTCCTCGATCCTTATGCGCGGATGGTGGTGGGAAGTGTACAGCGATTCGAGGCGAAGTGCGTGGTGGTCGATGTGGAACGCGATTGGGAGCCGTACATCCGGCCGCACACCCGCAAGATGCACACGGTGGTTTATGAAACCCACATCAAAGGGTTTACGGCGCATGAATCCTCGGGGGTGAAGCAACCGGGAACATATCTCGGGTTTGCCGAAAAGATTCCCTATTTGAAAGAGCTGGGTGTTACGGCGGTCGAATTCATGCCTGTACAGGAAGTGGGCGAGGAGTATCTGAAACGAAAGAATCCGGAGACGGGCGAACGGCTCAAGAACTATTGGGGCTACGCGCCGATTGCGTTCTTTGCGCCTGCCGGACGTTTCGGCAGCGAGGGGGGCGTTGGCGAGCAACTGCGCGAGTTTCGCGAACTTGTGTCCCAACTCCATGAAGCGGGTATCGAAGTCATTCTCGATGTTGTTTTTAACCATACGGCTGAAGGCAATGAGAAAGGTCCGACGCTTTGCTACCGTGGCATCGATCACTCGATCTATTACCTGTTGGATGAAAAAGGAAAGTGCCTTAATTTCACCGGTTGCGGCAACACGGTGAACTGCAACCATCCATTTGTGCGCGATCTGATTCGGGAATGTCTGCGTTATTGGACTACCGTCGTGCGCGTTGATGGGTTTCGTTTTGATCTCGCGTCGGTTCTCGGGCGGGACCGGAGTGGCGAGATTGTGGAGAATGCGCCGATTATCGAACTCATTGCCGAAGACCCCGTGTTGCGCAATTGATGACATGACCACTCCTGACTTTATGGAGTATTTAACCAGGTTTCCTAATGACGTTGCTGATACAGTTTTTATAGAGAATGCCCTCAATAGAGATGTCCCACTCAATACCTTG
>JAWODE010000066.1:0-9065 GCA_046483455.1 Candidatus Hydrogenedentota bacterium
CGCGACCGTGAGCCCAACCGCCGCGAGCCGCAGAGCGAGCAATCCGGCCGCTGTTGGAGAAAGTCCGGTCAGGGCCGGACCGAAGGCCTGGATATCGGTCAGGATGGCTTCAACCCACTGGAGCACATCGGCTCGGGTGCCTTCGATCAGTTCACCTAGGTGCTTCATCGGATGCTCGCTCTTTTGCTGAAAGGCCCGGGGCACGAGCGTTGGAGCATAACAAAGCCCCGTCGTCCAACCGATCGGAAAAAAATTGTTGCATCGCACCAAAGCCGGTGCTATATTGCGCTGCAACAAGATCAGAAAAGGTCTTGTCACCCGAGCAACAGTAAGAGGATACAGCCATGACGAACGAAAACTTCAGCAAGTACAGCGAGCAGGCCGAAAAGATGTTCATGGGCCCGACCCGGGACTACGTGAAGCTGGCCATGGATTACACCGAGAATTCAGAAAGCGCCATGTACATGATTGGCGGTATCGATGAGGTGAAGAAGAAAGAAGCGGACAAGACTGAGGGCAAAAAGGCCCAAGAATCCCCGGCCTCAGAAGAAGAGTCCCTTGCCAAGTCGGAAGACACGGCAAACAACGACGAAGCGGATAAGCTCCAAGACCGGGAAACCAACGCAGAGGCTGCAGGCGGCGAACATTCACAGCACGATAGCGACACATCCGAGGCGGAAAAAGACGGTGCAGAGAAGAAACCGGAGGCCAGGAAACCGTAGCCATGCGTCTCAAATTGCTTTTACCAACGCACATCGAAATCGACGAAGAAGTCAACAAAGTGACGGCGGAGGCGCTTGCCGGCGCCTTCACGCTTCTTCCGCGGCACGTTGATTACGTTGCTCCGTTGGGCGCGGGCATTCTGAGTTATGAAAACGCTCAAGGAGAACAGTTTGTGGCGATAAACGGAGGCATTCTCGTAAAAACGGGCGACGAGGTGCGTGTAGCAGCCTCCGAGGCCGCTGTGGGACGCGAGCTCACCGTTCTCGAGGAAGCAGTGCGCGAGAAATTCCAGCGGCTCGATGAAGGCGAATCTCGGGCCCAGCGCGCCGTCCAGCGCATCGAAGCGGATTTCGTCCGGCGGTTCATCGAATTGGAGGAAAATGCACAGGCATAACCCGGAAGAACAGGAACGTGAACGCGAAGCGCGTTTTGGCGCGGCGGTCAGTAAAAAGGCGGAACGCAAAATACGTGGCCGCCAGGAGCGCGAGCGCGCTATCTGGTCGTGGCTCGGCATGATGGGGCTCGTCGGGTGGTCCGTATCCATTCCCACGTTGGCCGGTCTTGCCCTCGGCGTATGGCTGGACAAGCGTCTGCCCGGCGAAACCATTTCGTGGACGCTCACGTTTTTGATTATCGGGGTAGCTCTCGGGTGCCTGCAGGCGTGGTATTGGGTCCAGAGGGAGAGCCGCGATGAATGATCCCGACATGGCCCTGTCCCTGCTCGTGATGCTCGTCGGCGGTCTTATTGTACTGGCGATCCTGGTCAAAGCGCTCTCAGAGCGGGTGAATGTGCCTGCTCTGGTCGGTTACCTTGCCATCGGGTTTTGTGTGCGCCTACTCGATGACCGGTTCGATATGCTTCACGAAGAGGAATTTGGTGTATTCGAATTCCTTGCCCGCATTGGGCTCATAGCGCTGCTTTTCAGGGTCGGTCTGGAAAGCAATCTTAAGGAACTGCTCAAACAATTACGCTCCGCCAGCTTAATCTGGGTTGGAAATGTAGCGCTGAGCGGTTTGGCCGGTTATAGTGCGTGCCGCTACCTTCTCGGACTTGAATTCCTCCCGAGCCTCGTTGTAGGGACCGCCATGACGGCTACCAGTGTCGGCATACCGGTGGCCATATGGCGGCAGGAGAAAGCCCTTGATTCTGAAGACGGCCGCCGCTTTATCGATGTTGCTGAACTGGACGACATTACAGGGGTACTTGCCATGGCCCTCCTCTTTTCACTGATTCCTGTCCTTCGGAGCGGCGATGAGGGCGCTTTATGGCTCGGCGTAGCCAAAACAGTGGGCTATTTCGGGTCCGCCTTAGCCATATTTGCGGCCGGATGCCTTCTGTTTTCGCACTTCATCGAGGAACGGTTGACCCGCTTTCTCGAAGAGATTCAGTGCCAGCGCGACTTGACCATCGTTGTCGCTGGGTTAGGATTCATCATTGCCGCAGGCGCCTCTCTAGCTGGATTCTCCGCGGCTATCGGGGCCTTTTTCGCGGGCCTGGTTTTCAGCCGTGACCCGGAACGTGTTCGCATCGATGCCGGTTTTGATTCCCTGTATGCGTTATTCACCCCATTTTTCTTCATCAATATTGGCATGACTTTGGCTCCGGACTCGCTGGGCGCAGCCTTGATTCCCGGTCTGATATTGATTACCGCCGCGGTTTTCGGCAAAGTGCTGGGAACAGGAGTTCCCGCATTGGCCTGTGGTTTCTCCAGTGCGGCCTTGTTAGCGGTTAGCATGGTTCCTCGGGCGGAAATCACCATGGTCATCATGAAACGCGGCCATCAAATGGGTCCGGACGTTGTTCCGGATGGTGTCTTTGCCGGCATGGTTCTTGTTTCGGCCGTTACATGTGCCCTTGCCCCCTTGCTTTTGCAGGCCATGCTGCGCAAAGAGATGAAAGGAGAAGCTTCGTCTTGACTCTTTCTCTGTTCGAAATGGTGCTGGTATTGCTTGCCGGCTTGGTTGCAGGCATGGTCTTCTTCGGTGGGTTGAAGTGGACTGTCCAGCGCCTGCCCCGGGCCCGGCGCCCTTTTATGTTCGCGTTGATAAGCATGGTTATTCGCGCAGCTTTTGTAGTAACAGTCTTGCTGGTTGTTGGGCAAAAGGAATGGCAGCGCTATGTGGTGCTGTTAGTTGGTATTCTGCTCGCCCGTCTGGTGTCCGTACGGGTATGGGGCACATCAAAGCCCGCGGCAACCCAGTCGTCCCATACAGAAGGAGAATAACCCGTGGAAATGTCGAGCATAAGTCCGGACCAGGAAATCCTCTGGCAATGGGGCGTCTTGCGGCTCGACTATACCATCGCCTTTACCTGGATTGTCATGGCCTTCATGGTCATATCCTCGTGGTTGATTACGCGCCGTTTCTCCCCGGAAACCCGCATTTCGCGCTGGCAGCATCTTGTCGAGATTATTGTGGAATTCACCCGGGGACAAATCCGGGAAGTCGCCCGGCGCGACCCTGATCAGTACCTGCCATTCATCGGTACGCTGTTCCTTTTTATAGCCTTCGGCAATCTGCTCGCCGTGGTACCGTTCTTCGTGCCGCCTACGGCCTCGTTGTCGACGACCGCCGCCCTGGCCGCGTGCGTGTTCTTTGCGGTTCCGATCTACAGCGTTCTTGAGGCCGGCCTGATCCCCTATTTAAAACACTACATAAAACCGTCGCCGGTTATGTTGCCCTTCAACCTTATCGGCGAGCTTTCTCGTACACTGGCCCTCGCCGTGCGCTTATTTGGAAATATGATGAGCGGAGCGAAAATTGGCGCCATTCTTCTGAGCATCACCCCGTTTTTTATCCCCGTCGTGATGCATCTTCTCGGACTTTTGACCGGCATGATACAGGCATACATCTTCGCCATTCTGGCTATGGTCTACATTGCCTCCGGCGCTCGCACCCAACGTCAGCAGGAAGCGGAAAGCGCATCGGAGCAACACGGATAACGAAAGGAGAGTGGTTCACATGTCGAGCGAGGCACTTATCGGGATGGTTTCGATAGCAACCGCCGGGATTACCATCGCCATCGGCGCAGTAGGCCCGGCCTTGGGCGAAGGACGTGCTCTGGCAGAGGCTTTACGCGCCATCGCCCAGCAACCCGACGAATCCGGCACCATTACCCGCACCCTGTTTGTAGGATTGGCCATGGTCGAGTCGACCGCCATCTACTGCTTCGTGGTGTCGCTGATTCTGATTTATGTCAATCCCTTCTGGAACTATTTTACGTCGTAAACCGGCATGAACACGGTTCCATGATCGCGTTCAACCAGCCGACTGAAGGGACGAGACAATGAAACACGTTTTTAAGACCGGAGTTTGGCCGCGGGGGTGGCCCTGGACCGTGCTGATCTGTTTCCTGGCGCTGTTGGCCGTCGCGGTTACCGCTTCCGCCGGTGAAGAAGCCGTTTCGGAAGGAACATCCTCTGAAGCTCAAGAAACAACATCCCCTGGAGATCAGGAAACCAAGACCCAGGAAGAGGGCGGATTGATCAACTGGACGACCACCATTGCCCAGATCGTCAATTTTCTGATCCTCGTGGCATTGCTGAAGTATTTCCTTTATGACCGCATCACTTCCGCTATCGATAACCGTGCGAAACGCATCGCCGGCGAACAGGAAGAGGCCCGCAAAAAGCAGGCCGAAGCCGATAAAAAAGCAAAGAAATACGATGAAGAACTCGAGGAATTCGAGCAGAACCGCCAGAAAATGCTTGAAGAAGCCAAGGCCGAAGCCGACAAACTACGCGAAGAATTAGCCCAAAAAGCGCGCAAGGAGGTCGATAACACCAAGACCCGCTGGCAGGAAGCCTTGCGGCAGGAGCAGGAGCAATTCATGCAGTCGTTACGGACCGAAATCGGCCAGGAGGTCTGTACGATTTCCCGACGTGCCTTCGAACAGTTGGCGAGCCGCGATCTTGAATCCGCCATGATCGAAAAATTTCTCGCTCAGTTGCACGAGAATCCCGAAACCCTCAAACAACTCGTCAAAAAAGCCGGTGGAGACGGCCTGACGGTGCGAAGCGCCTTCGAAATCTCCGAGGATGCCCGTAAGCGGATAGAGCAAGCTCTCAAGAGCAATGGCCGGTCCGTCTCGGTGCGCTTCGAGGAGGATAAGGACCTCATTTGCGGCATCGAGGTCCGCGGAGAAGGGAACGCCATAGGGTGGACCCTTGAAAAATATCTCGGCGAGGTTGAAGAAGACTTCAATAAGATGTTGCGACAGTCTCTTGGACATGAATAGGGGACCAGCATGACGAATATCACGGCTGAGAACCAATCACTCACCAAGGCGCTTGAATCCGCGTCCCGAGATATCGGGCAAGTCCTAGAGAAGCATCAGCCGGGGTTGGGCGTTTACGAAGTGGGCGAGGTGATGCGTATCGGAGAAGGCGTCGCCATCGTCCGCGGTCTGCCCGGCGCACAATCCGAGGAAGTCTTGCGCTTCAGTGGCAACCGCCTCGGCATCGCCTTCAATCTTGACCCGCAAGAGATAGGCGCCATCATGCTCGACGAAGAGACCGGCGTCGGAGCCGGGAGCTCGGTGCGCCGCACCGGTCGTGTGATGGACGTGCCGGTCGGCGAGGCGCTGCTAGGGCGCGTCGTCGATCCCATGGGGCGGCCGCGCGACGGTGGGGGCGCCGTTGAAGCCTCCGACAGGTACCCCCTCGAACGCGAGGCGCCCGCCATCATGGACCGCCTACCCGTGAAAATACCTCTTCAGACCGGTCTCAAAGCGGTCGACGCGCTCGTCCCCATCGGACGGGGTCAGCGTGAACTCATTCTCGGAGACCGGCAAACCGGCAAGTCCGCCATCGCCATTGCGGCCATCCTAAACCAACGTGAATATGGCGTGAAATGCGTGTATTGTTCGATAGCGCAGCGAAGCTCGGCCGTCGCGCAGGTCATCGCGCAGCTCCGGCAATATGGTGCAATGGAATACACCACCGTCGTAGCGACTATCGGGGATGACCCCGCCGGCCTGCAATATACCGCGCCCTATGCGGCAACCGCTATCGCCGAATACTTCATGCACCAGGGCGAGGACGTCCTGGTCATCTACGACGATCTGACCAGTCACGCCATCGCCTACCGGGAGCTGTCCCTGCTTCTGCGGCGGCCGCCGGGCCGCGAAGCCTACCCCGGCGACATTTTCTACATTCATTCGCGGTTGCTCGAACGGGCCACCCATTTAGACGAAGAGCACGGCGGGGGGTCTCTTACCGCGCTTCCAATCATCGAAACTCAAGCTCAAAATCTGTCCGCTTACATCCCAACCAATTTGATCAGTATAACCGATGGGCAAGTGTATCTATCCCCGCGTCTGTTTCAGCAAGGCACGATGCCGGCCGTTGATGTCGGCCGAAGTGTATCGCGGGTTGGTGGAAAAGCTCAACTGCCAGCTTATCGCGACGTCGCCGGCGCTCTGAAATTGTCCTATTCCCAATTTGAAGAGCTCGAGCGTTTCAGCCGTTACGGTACCCGCCTCGAGAAAGAAAAGCGGGACATGCTCGAACGCGGCCGCCGCGTGCGCGAAGTTTTGAAACAAGGCCAGTTTGACCTGTTGGCACCCGGGCAGCAAATCGCCGTGCTGTTTGCTGTTACCGAAGGCCTGCTGGACCAGGTGCCCGTCAAAAACATTCGCACCGTCATCCAACAACTGCCCCAGGCAATGGGAGAAAAATGTCCCGAGGTTCTCGAGTCCATCGAGAGAGGGGACAAGCTATCTGACGAATACCGCGAGACCCTCCGGAAAGCCATCAAAGAGATTGCAAACCAATCCGGACATCAGGACGAGATGAATGGAAACGATCGAGAGTCTGAGAAGTCAGATCGATAGCGCGCAAGACCTGCACTCGGTCGTAAAGACCATGAAGGGCATCGCGGCCGTCAGCATCCGCCAATACGAGCGCGCCGTCGAATCGCTGCGCGTTTACAGCGACGTTGTGGAACTCGGCTTTCACATGCTTGTCAAACAACAGACGGAGGTCCTTTCCGCGGTTCGCAATGAGGAAGACGGCACCCTCGCGGCGATTGTCTTTGGCTCCGATCAGGGAATGTGTGGTTCCTTCAATCGCGATATCGCCGAACATACATTCGAGTATTTGAAGCAGGAGGCAATACCCTCGCGCGACCGGTTCTTTGTTCCTATCGGCATGCGCGCCTTTTCGGAACTTGAGGAAACCGGCGAGAATGTCGAGGCTCCGCACTCCCTTCCGCACGCCGTCGAAGGGCTTACCACAGCGGTGCAAAATGTGCTCGTGAATGTCGAGCAATGGCGTGAAGAGCGCGGTGTATCCCGCGTTGTACTGTTCAATAACCGCCCCAGACACGGCGCCAGCTACGAGCCACATGCCCTGCAATTGCTACCCTTGTCACGCGAATGGCTGAAGGAATTGGCCGTTCGCCCCTGGCCGACCAACCAGCTTCCCGACCATCCCGGCGACTGGCAAACCCTCTTCGCCACACTGCTCCGGCAGTACTTATTCGTGGCATTGTTTCGTGCGTTTGCGGAATCCCTGGCCAGCGAAAATGCCAGCCGCCTGGCCGCCATGCAGGCCGCCGAAAACAATATCGAGGAGAAGATCGACGACCTGAATGCGCGATACCATCGGCGCCGTCAAGCCGCAATTACGGAAGAACTTCTTGATGTCATCTCAGGGTTCGAGGCCCTCGAAACCGATTGAGAATTTTTGAAGGGACTCACGGAACTAAAACGACATAAGAGGTTCCGCAACAGCTTCGGGCCAAGGCCTGACACGGCCGTTGTTGGTATCCAAACGCGGCTTCTTTACTGCTCAGTACTCTCTTCCGATTTCATCGCTTCCTTGGCGTCTTTCAGGGCGGCATTCATATCCGCGAGGGCCTTGTCCAGCCCTTTACGCATTTCCTGCCACGCTTCGCCGCTCTTATCCTGCAGCTCCGCCGCTTTGGCGCGTGTTTTTTCCATGCGCTCCTTGAGAGAGGCAATCTGCTCCGCATATTTTTCTTTTGCGGATTCGCCCGCCTTTTCCATGTCGGCGGAGAGCTGTTGGATATCGGCCTCGAGGTCTGAAAGCTTCTGGGAAAGTTTTTCCTGATATTCCGCCTTCTTCTGGTTCGCTAACTCGCCGGCCGTATCGAGCGCTTCCTGCGTTTCCCGCTTCACATCCTCCATCGAGGCTGCTTCTTCTTTTTCTTCCATTGCTTCCGGTTGCTCCTCTTCGGTTGGTTGCGGCTGCTGGGTCCCGCCGGGTTCACTTTGTGTGCATGCCGGCATGAACAGGCATCCCACAACCAGGAAAATTACAACTAAATGGGGTTTCATAACGCTGCTCCTCCTCTATCCTTTCGTTTAACGATTGGCTCGGTTCTTGGGGCGTCCATAGTAATCGTACAGACGCCGTTCATATTCTTCGTTTATCGGGTCCGCTGGATCGTATTCGGGGGCATCCTTGATGACGTCCCGCTTCAAATCCACCACGACCATCTTCTCCGTGTGATCGATCCGGCCGATCCATTCGGTATCCAACACCACATGCTTGCCCGGCAGCCAGTTGCGGGTATCCACCACGAACATCTGAAACAACCACGCGTCGTCATCGAGAATCATATCTTCGATATGGCCTACCTCTCCATCCAGGGCAGATACGCCGTAGCTGGATACCTCGTCAAAACTTCGTAATCTCGCGTCTCCTTCCCGAGTCGCTTCGGCGGGATTTTCTTCCTCTTTTTCCTCGAGCGGCACCGCTAGAGGCTGGCTTGCCGTTCCCGCCGGCCCCCAATAAGGTATCCATTGGAAAAAACGGTGCAGTTCAGCCTCCTCTTGCCGGGACACAGGCCGGTGCGCCTCGATGGGTGGGCTGGTTTCTACCTGCTCACGAGTCAAGTTCACGGGCAGCGAGCTGCCGCTCCACTCCGGTTTTTGAAGTTCCGCGGGAGGAATCAAGACTTTCCTTCCCGGCAGCAAAGGTTGGGGGTCTACAACCACATACCGGATTGCCCACACGTCGTCATGAAAGTACAGGTCCTTTACGGCGCCCAACGTCCCGTCCAGGCACTCGAGTTGGAAACCCACGATGGATTTTGCACTTCGAAGCATTGCACTCTCTCCTTCCTGTACGTGAGCAATGGTCGTGCCAATTCTCACCTCCCTTTGTTATCAGGAAACAAACTCACGGGAACACCTTCGTCCCGAGAGTTTTCTCAAGCAATGGGGGCTGCATGTTGTGTACATTTTCTACATATTTCTGTATAAATTGGGAACATGGTCAAATTCATGTTGAGATGTGCTCGTGACGTTTCTAGGGTCTCATTGGCCCGGTTCTTGCTGTTCCCTGTGCCATGAACATTCTAATGATGACGAATAC